>NZ_JAUBRK010000047.1:0-64106 GCF_036701825.1 Microcoleus sp. MOSTC5
AATATCTACCAAAATGGAATTATCGTGCAGTTCCGACTATTTAGCAGACGCTAAAGTTATTAAATTTTCATTCCTAAAAACGACAGCCGCACCCCCCGGATGCGAGAGAAGCAGTTCAACATAAACTCTCGCCAACATAATCCATCAATTAAGATAGGTTCATCAAGCCTTTCTAAAGTTGTTTCTAAATTGTTGTCATCCCAACCTCTCCTTACTCAATCTCATCTTAATTAGATCTGCGTTTATTGGCGCTCATCTGCCTGCATCTGCGATCGCAATCCTATCTACTTTCCCAAAGTTCCCTTGTACTCGTCCGGTACAAATTCCGTAACTACTTGACCGCCGCCACCGTCGCCTTTGACAATCACAGTTTGATTTTTCAACTCTCCGGCCGCCCTCGGTCCAGTCAAATTAAACACCGGATTTAGTTGCTTGTAAACCACATTTCCTTCTGCGTCGAAAGTCTGGTTAGTTAAATACCACGTTACTCGATCGGTATTTAATTGAGCTTGACGTTTTTCCCCGATTCCTACCACATTTCCCGTCAAATAAAAGATTTTTTTCTCTAAATCTCCCCGCCCCGTATCCCCAGTCATCGTCACCTTTTCCACGCGGTGAAATACCTTCACAGGCCCGGGCGATATCACAGATTGCGCCGGAAAATTCCAACTCATCAAACTGCTTTCTATTTGCAGCGGCGGGTCTGATGGCATCAACTGAGCATTTTTCGTCAGCGTCGCAATCTTGGTTTTTAAGTCTACATCTACTTGGTCGGCAAAACCGCTGTCTGTGACTTTTTTATCTTTGTATTTGTCAATTTGAGTCGGTTTGTCGCTGTTTACCTTTTGTTGTTCCACAAACCACACTAAGTGCTCGGTTCGCAATTGCAAAGCCGGATCTTTAACATTCGCCACCACAGATCCGAATAACTCCATCCTCTTAGCCCTACTGAAAACCCGCGCTTCCTTCGCTGAAGCCGTCACCTGTTTGTTCTCTCCCGTCAAATTGTTGCGAACAACTAAGACATCTTCCTTCGGCCGCCACTCCAACTCATTTCCCCGCAATACCACTCCATTTTTAAGGTCAGTAGCGACTATGTTACCTTTGAGAAAAACTTGATTTCCTTCCTGAAATACCTGCCCCGTTTCTCCCTGAATGTCGTAAATTTCTTTGCCGTCCTGAAACAATTTGCCCACAGGCTTCTGAATGTTAACTATCTTTTTGTCTTTGCTGTAAACGGCATTTTGCGAGTTTACTTTCCAGAACGTCTCGCCCTTTTCGTTTGCTTGCTCTAGAGTTACTTTGTTCAAAGTTAAAGTGCTGTTTGACTGTTGAGCAGTTTTGAGATCCTCAGCTAATTTGTTCTTTTGAGTTTCTTGCGGAGCCCCACAAGCACCAACCCCCAAAATCAGTGCTGCTAAAAATAGCAGCATCAATTTTGGGGATTTGAGATTGGGGATTTGGGATTTGAGATTAATCATTGGCAAATGGGAATTGGTAATAGGTAATTGGGAATTGGTAATAGGTAATTGGGAATTAATAATTGGGTCTAGAAAAACTATTAATCAAAAATTAAAAATGTGTCATGCTTTGTCTAAATTTTTAACTTTTAATTCTCAATGATTTAACCCATTAACCATCACCCATTACCCGTTATCCATTACCCATTACCCATTACGAAATCCCTATCTGTCGTCGTGTTCGTCCATCAAGCTCAGACCCGACAAAGGGCGGTAAGCATAATTAGGGCGCGATGTTTTTTGGATGTCGTCCTTAATCATTTCCAAATCGATATAGCGATCGGCTACATTAATCAAACTGTCGCTCGTCATCGATCGTAAACTCACCACCTCAACCCGCACACCGCGATAGCTCACAGCATCTACAGCATAAGCCAAATCGCCGTCACCGCTGACCAAAACCGCCGTGTCGTAAGACCCCACTAAAGCCATCATATCCACAGCGATTTCTACATCTAAATTCGCCTTCTTAGAACCGTCCGGCAACTGTACCAAATCCTTAGAAATAACCCGGTAGCCGTTGCGGCGCATCCACAGCAAAAATCCTTGCTGTTTTTCGTTAGTGCGATCGACACCCGTGTAGAAAAAAGAGCGCAGCAGCCGCGAACCCGCAGTTAAACGGCACAGCAGCTTAGTGTAATCAATCTCAATTCCTAACTGCAAAGCCGCGTAAAAAAGGTTAGAGCCGTCAATAAAAATTGCTACTCGACCCCGATTTTCTAGCACCTGTTCCGGCGTAAAAAGGTCATTGCTTTCTATTCTATTCAACATGATTCTTATGCCTCAATTTTTATGAAAGATTGGTAAGGAAATAACTGCTAATTCGTAGTCTGTCACAGCACCTCAAGCGCTGGCTGCCAACTATGAAGGTACTGTTTCAAGCAGTTCGAGCCGCTTAAAAACAGGTTGAGGTTCCCCCAGAGTTTGGTTTGCCGGCAAAGCGCCCCAGGCAGCATGATCTGCAAAATGCGCTAAACTGTTAACTGTAACCCGATCGTTAAAGTCAATTGAAAAACCTAGCTGTTGATAGATAGCGTTGCTGATATTGGGAATAATCGGCGATAAAAGGTAAGATGCTAGTCTAACAGATTCCAGAACAGAATATAGCACTTGTTCGACACTTTCTATCTGTCCCTGCTTGTACAAACTCCAAGGTGCTTGCACGTCAATAAACTTGTTCCCGGCTCGCACTAATGCAAGCACGGCTTCGCAAGCCTTGCTAAAAGCCAACTCTTCGTAAAAACCCGCTACTCGATCGCCCAAATCCAGGCTCATACCCTTGAGAAGGTTGTCGCCGTCAATGTTTTCGCCCGACACATTTGGCACGCAGCCACTGCAATATTTGCGAGCCATGTTTAACGTGCGGTTAAGCAAATTTCCCAAATCATTTGCTAGCTCAGCATTCAATATATTGATAAACCGAGTTTCGTTAAAATCGCCGTCCTCTCCGAACTCAATTTCTTTGAGGAAATAGTAACGCACTGCATCAGGGCCGTATTTCTTGACCAATTCGACGGGATCTAAAGTATTACCCTCCGTTTTCCCCATTTTTTTGCCATCTTTGGTCAAAAACCCGTGAGCGAAGACCCCGCCCGGCACCGACATACCCGCTGACAGCAGCATTGCCGGCCAGTAAACTGCGTGGAAGCGGAGAATATCTTTGCCGATCAAGTGCAGGTCAACCGGCCACCATTTAGATAAAGCATTCTCCAACGTCGGGTCGCTGTCCGGATCTACCAAGGCGGTGACGTATCCCAGCAAAGCGTCAAACCAAACGTATATGGTGTGACTGGGGTCAACCGGTATTGGCAGACCCCATGCCAGATTCACTCTAGAAATCGAAAAGTCTTGCAGTCCAGAGTTGACGAAGCTCAGCACTTCGTTGCGGCGACTTTCCGGCGCGATGAAGTCGGGACGTTCTGCGTACAAGGCCAGCAGTTGGTCTTGATACCGCGACAGGCGAAAAAAGTAATTTTCCTCGTCGCGCCACTCAACTTCCTTGCTGGTGTGGACAGAGCACCGATTTCCTGGCAACAAATCCCGTTCATCTTTGAATTCTTCGCAGGAAACGCAGTACCAGCCTTGTTGCTGGTTCAAGTAGATGTCACCGGAGTTCCAGACGCGCTGGAAAAATTCTTTGACAATGTACTCGTGGCGCCGCGAAGTTGTGCGGATGAAGCGATCGTACTGGATGTCGAGTTGCTCCCAAAGCGCCTCAAACCCAGGAACCACTATGTCGCAATGAGCTTGGGGCGATCGTCCCAAACTCTCGGCTGTCCGCTGAATTTTCTGCCCGTGTTCGTCAGTCCCCGTCACCAGTAAAACTGATTTGCCCCGCAGCCTCTCAAATCGGGCTAGGGCATCGGCTGCCATAGTCGTGTAAGCGCTGCCAACGTGAGGTAAATCGTTTACATAATACAGAGGTGTTGTGATCGCAAAGGTATTCTTAGTTTTATCGGTCGATTTCATTGAATGCTAAAAGAAAATTCCCTAAATCTCGTTTCGATCTTAACTCAGCGGTTAAATTTTTTATGAAGTGGCAATGAAGCCAAATATACTGCAAGTTATTTGCAATTGTTTAACCCGGGCTATTCCCAAAAGAAATATCGCTTTCATATCAACACTAATCTTTTTTAGTTCTTTTTGACAAACTCTCTAAAATGTCTTAATATTTTGACATTTTGCTGGATTCGGGTTCCGCGCGATCGTCGCTCCCGCGTCCTCAATTCATTTTTCGCCGCCATCCATAGAGTCGGCGATCGCGCACCCGGTTTGTACCAAAACTCCTCACTTGAGCCGCTAAACCCGCCGTTCGACTGGACGCAGAAACCGGGTTGTTTACAAAACTCTCTCGTCAAGCGCAAAGCTTTAGTTTCTTGTGTCAAAAAGAGTATAAAAGCCTAGGTTTTTTCTCACAAAACCCGGTTTATAAAGGTTGCGAGTGCGTCCACAGATAATAAAACCCCAAGCCAGTTAAGCTTGAGGCTATCAAATTAGGGTGCATCTAACAAGGGATTATCCGATCGCCCTTGCTCGCCATCAGGAAAACTAACTCGATTTCCGCCAATAGCTTCTGACAAATAATCCGCCGCAGCTTCCACCACCGCGATCGCATTTTCGTAAACCATCCGCGTCGGCCCCAAAACCCCAACGCTACCCACCGGCACCGATCCCCGGCGGTAAGTCGAAGAAATCAGAGTACAGCCACGTATTGGTTCTAAAGAATTTTCCGAACCAATACGCACTGTTACCCGCTTCCCGGGGGTGTCCAACTCAGGCGATTCAAAAATCAAAGGCCAAAGCAGTTCTTGCTCTTGTTCGAGCAGTTGCACCAGGGTTTGAACTTGCTGCAACTGCGAAAACTCAGGCAAGCGCAGCGCTTCTGCCAAACCGCCGATCAGAATCCGCGTGTAGGTTGGATTGCTTTGGCGGCTGCTCAAAGCAGTCAGCATCGTTCCCATCCACTCAGCGTACAGTTCAAAGTCCCGGTCTAACTCGCTCCAGTCTACAGTCGAGAGTTCCGAGAGCGATCGTCCCCGCAACTTGGTGTTCAAAAAATTAGACAAAATCTGCAATTGGCGATCGACGATTTCGACATCAGGCCTGTTACCTTCTGCGTCCCTTGGCAACTGCACCAAAACCGACTGAGTTTCGTAGGCATCCGTCACCACGATCAGCATCACCTTTCCCGGCTCTAGCTGCACCAGTTGCAAGTGGCGCAAGCAAGCCATATTGGTTTGCGGTATGGTGATCATCGCTATGTAACCGCTGATAGTTGCCAGGATTTGAGCAGCGCCGCGGAGTGCCGCGTCCATGCGACCATCCGACCAATTGAGCTGGTCGAGTACCTGTTCCACCTTGCGGGCCAGCGTATCAGACGGCTGAATCAACTGGTCTACGTAAATTCGGTAGCCGGAGTCAGAGGGGACTCGTCCTGCCGAAGTGTGGGGCTGATAGAGCAATCCAGCTTTTTCTAAAGTCCCCATCGCATTGCGAATTGTAGCTGGGCTGACGCTGAGGTTGAATTCGTCAGCCAAAGCTTTTGAGCCAACGGGTTCCGCTGTTGCTATGTAGTGGCGAACCGTTGCCCAAAGGATGTGTTGTTGCCGATCGGTGAGGTTAACGCGCACAGATATTTAAGCAGAATTAGTATTGAGACAATTTGCCACTATCGAGTCAGAAGCTCTGTCCTTAAGGGCGATCGGGCAGAGTTATTTATTTAAGATAACAGATTTAGGCTTCGGTGAGTTCAGCAACGGATTGTGTACGGGATTTTACGGATTGTGTACGTGATTTTACGGATCGATGTTGAGGGAATTAACAGGGAAAAATGTTTTAACTTTTAACTTGTAACTTTCTATTTGGGAAGATTCGCTTTCCCGAACCGGATCTCTGCCCAATGCCCCATTCCTCGGTTTCGCTTTACGCAATGCCCTTTAAGTGTGTTCTTTCAGGATATTTTGCAGGTAACTAGCCACTGCATCCGGCTGTTCCACCATTGCCAAATGGCCGCAATCGGGTAGCTGAAGGACATTCTCGCCGCAACCTTGGAACATCCAGTGAAAGCTAGCCAAATGCAGCACGTATTTGGGTTCCATAATTTTGTCTTTAGTGCCGGCAATAAAATAAACAGGCTGCTTTAGTTGGGACACAATTTGTGGCAAGAGGTGAATTTCCGGTTCTGTGGTCGAGTCCAATAAAGCCCCCAAAGCTGCCTCTGGATGAGCTCTCACGAAATCTCTCAAGCGCTGCCGTCCCCAGGAGCGACCGATCGAGCGGGCTACAGAATCCCGGCCAAACACGAAATCTGCTAACGGCAAGTGAGACAGCCAGCCGGGACGCATTTTCACTAGCTGCTTGCCGACCGCTCGAAACCGCTCGAATTCTTCCTTAAGATAGATGCCGCCGCCTGCATTCATGCAGACGACACCTTTAACGCGATCGGACAATTGGCTGGCTCCCCAAAGAGCGATCGTACCGCCCAGAGAATGTCCTACCAGCCAAGCACAAGAAATATCGAGTTTTTCTAATAAAATTGCCAAATCGCGAGCGTAAGCTGCGGGAGTGTAGCAGGAATTTAGCGGTTCCGAAGGCTCGGTATAGCGGCCTCCGTCTGATTGAGAATCGCCAAACCCCCGCAAATCGTAGGTTAGGCACTGATAGTTTGGTGCCAAGCGATCGGTCAAAGGTTGCCAGTAGCGACGGCTTAACAGCCAGCCGTGGACAAATACCAGAACCGGAGAAGTTGCAGTCGGAGTCGTCAAATCGTAAGCGTGCCGAACCCCTAGGATGTCGATTTTTGCCATAATTTTATTTTATCCGCTATCTAATACCTATGTAAACCTATGTAAATAAGTCAAAAAGACTCAAATCTATCGATTTACCGCTTACTTCCTGCTTCAACCCGGTCTTAAGCTGACGCTCAAGATGTTTGTCCACTTCACAGGCAATCTTGGCATAGCTTGCCATTTTATCCGAATACCCTGTAATAAATATTCCTTCAAACCAGCGTTGTATGTTTTTTGCAGCATTCAAACCTATGTCGGGTGTATTACCGGGAACATAGATAAACGCAATTTTTCAAGAGCATTTTGTGGTGATTATCTCCACAATTTTAGCATATTTGAAAACAGGAAAGCCATCTGTATATCAGTCTTAATAGAAAGCAAAATTTTGCTGTTTTTTATTATAGTTTAGTTTTGAATTTATACATTCAATACTCGGCTATTGTACCGCTAATTTGTAATTATTTAAATCGGTTTTAGTCGCTCATTTTTCTGTTTTTACTTGGTCGCGGTTTGTGGCTACGTAATACGTAAGTTTATGAGCGCATTTTTGCGGATATTTACGACTTTTGCGTGTAGTTTAGCCAGCTTATTTAATGAATTTGTACGGCGGTTATAACATCGGATTTTACGACTCACCGCCGCTGTTGGCGCTTCAACTTTTTGCTCATCTTTCGGTAAGCTTTGGGGCTACCAAATACTTGACTGTTAGAGCAAACACCGAGTTCTTTAATACCGATATAAACGCCCACAGACAGTCGTTCTACCTCGAATATGGGCGATTATATCTCATATCTTACCGCTATCAACCATCGGTCAGCGGTGCGACTAATTACGCAATTGTGTACGGTTGTAATGGGTACGTTTCGCACAGTCTAACCCAACCTATTTTATGGAGCTTGATACGCTTACCATCGTTGCTAATTCTTGGTTGAGATTTTGTACCTTGCTCTATAAAAAAAACACATTAATCAGTTAATGCTTGCTGTGATGATAGTTTTTAACTCTTGTAATACCACGGGTAAATACTTTGAATTTCAGCTACAAAACGTTTTGGTAATTTGATAGGTTTAGGAATTTTTACGGTTTTATCTGTTGCTCGCAACGCCAATACTTCTAGCATTATCCCGTTCGCCCAATTGTAAGCGTGTCTTGCTACTCTACTATGTTGACGGAATAGAGCCACCTGTTGATTATTAGGTTTTAATTCTGTCTTAAACGAAAGTTGCACTTTTTAAACTCCCGTATTGAGTTCGCACGTCTTTTGTATTATGGCGGTTCTTTGGTAGATGAGGTACGCAATCAAACTTAAAAAGCTTGACAACACGATTGTTTAGGCGTATCCCATTTTTATGAGAACCGCTATCTCTACTCGTTTGTACGAACAATCTTGCCGAGCTTTTAACCCTATGTCACTGGAAAACTTCTGCAAACTAATGTCTACTTATGTAAATTTAGTTATTTAGAACTCGGCAGCTTGCCCTAAAATCGCTCGCCCAGCAATCTTTGTCGTACCCCCTCAGCGATTTTCTGCCCCAGATACTCGGGAATTAAACTTTCATTTGGCCCCAACAAGTAGAGAATCAGGCGAGTTCGCCCCCGCCAAACCAGCAAATTAGCATTTACCACCAACAAATCTTCTTGCCAGATGGCATACATAACTTTGTAAAAAAGTCCCGGTTGATTATCTGCTTCAATGAGCAAAGCTGGCAAGTGGAAAACCGGATCGACGTAGAATTCAGTTGCCACATCTTCCAAACCTGCGTCTAAATTAAATTCAACCGCCAACATCTCTTCAACCTCAAAATGCCCCGCCAATGCCTCTCGAACGGCTCTACAGACGTTTTCTGCTGTTTTATCTGCCAGTACCTTGCCACCGCGAGATACGACCAATTTGATAAATACCAGCATGGGCGGGTAAATTTGACCGTACAGACTCAGACTGTGAATCGTGAGTCCGTAGGCCGCGAGCACTCCAAAAATATCGCTCAGTAGAAAAGACTGGTTCCGGTAAGCAAAATGCAGGGCACTTTTGTTACCTTCGGCTCGGATTTCGATGACTGCTTGCCGAGTTTTGTAAAGCTGGTAAGCTAATTTGAGGTTTTGCAACTGGATTTCGCTGCTGACAAATTGCTCATAAAACTGCGGAAACGCTCGGTTAAAGCGCTTGAGAAGTTCTAGTGTAGATGGTTTTAAACCCGAAGCCATAATTGAGGAGAAGGTGCGGGAAATATAATAGGTATTGACTCTTCCATGCCTTATGGCAATGGGATTTTCGATTCGACGATTCGACTTAAATTGTGCCCGTCTCCTCACTAAAAGCAAAAGTCAAATCTGTCTGAGAACTTATCACGAGAATGTCACCGTTGCGCCATTCCAGTGGTATTTCCCACCAAGGGTATAAGTTCCGGCGCGATCGGCGGCACTCTAAAGAAGCATTTCCCAAAATGCCTCTGTCCTGGTTCGGCAACAAATTTTACCTTAAAAGCGGGTTGTCCGGGCACTGGCTAGCAGAACTGTTCTACCAAAATTGACAGAATCAAAAAAGCGCAGACTCAATGTTGGACGACAAATCCCTGTTTTCGGCGTAAGATGAGTGTACCGTAAACTGTTCCTCAAGAGGCTACCGGCAATTGATCCTACGCCGATCGGAGTGGGCTTATCTGTCTGGTTCTCTTTCTCGTCGTCCAACTTCTACTACCTTAACCGCGCCTGCATGGGTTTTTGGAAAAACTTATTTAGTAGTTCTGAGTCTGCCTCTGTACCCCAAACAGCGGATTTTGAGGAAGATGTGGCTGTTGGGTTAGGCGATCCGCTTTCCCCAACGTTTCGCAAACCCGCCAGCGGCAACGCTCGCATCTTTTTCAGTTGCGATCGGGACATTGACCTCTACGAACTCGAAGAACTTTGTAATGCAGTGGGTTGGTCCCGCCGTCCCCTGCGTAAAGTCAAAAAAGCTATTCAGCACAGCTTCCTAGTCGTCTCTATGTGGGAGATGCGGGGCAGCCAGCGACGGCTGGTGGGTTTCGCCAGAGCGACTTCAGACCATGCTTTTAATGCCACGCTTTGGGATGTGGTAGTTCATCCTGACTACCAGGGCAAAGGCATGGGCAAGGCGCTGATGAAATACATCATTAAAAAACTCCGCAGTGAAGATATCAGCAACATTACCTTATTTGCTGACCCTCAGGTGGTGGATTTTTACCGCAATTTGGGCTTTATGTCCGATCCAGAGGGGATTAAAGGTATGTTTTGGTATCCAGATTAGCCCAGAGGTGCAGGTCGGCGTTGATTTGTTGAGGAAATACCATACAATATTAACGCTGCCAACACCGACTGCACCTGTGCGTTGCGGTCAGTTACGCTTGGATGTATCCCGGCAGCAGGGCAGTTATGAAGCTGTGCAACTATTGTCAGTCGATTTGAGATTTGAGACTTCGGCGTGAGACTTCGGCGAGACGTTCGGCGATCGCGACTCGACCGTGACCGCTGAGTCGAACTATTTGAGATTTGAGATTTATTCCACAGATGAATCTGGGAGCTTGAACAAGAGTCTAAAATTGTGGGCGGCTCACGAGAGAAGTACGTGGCACGGTATCCGTTTTTGGGTGGGGTCAAACCGCACAACCTGAAAAAAACTTCGCCTTAGCTGCATCAAGAGCTAAATATTTAAAAAAACTTGACAAGCTAGCGATTTTGTGCGTTAATTGTTAGAGGTTAGCTAACTATAACACCGGGATGTAGCGCAGCTTGGTAGCGCGCCTGCTTTGGGAGCAGGATGTCGCAGGTTCAAATCCTGTCATCCCGATCGAATAATGTTAAATAATAGATTGAAGCAAAAACTGCCTCTGATGTTTACATTTGGTCAAAATGAAAACGCAGGCAGTTTTTGCCGATCGTGTGAAAGCGCGAGTCTTTGCGTTAATGTGTTTCAGGATCGTTCCTGATGGAAAAAACATGAAATCATTAGTTCGTTTGGGCGCAATATTGGGAATTGTCGGCAGCGCTCTGCTGGGCCCCTCCCCAATTGGCAAGATGTCGGCACTGGCACTGCCGGAACCGCAAATTTTGGAAAAATTGCGATCGGTGCCGGTATTTACGATTACAGACGCTCAGGGTGCGCCCCTGATCGCTTCTGTTCCCAAGCAGGGTCAGGGTCAAACTGGTAATGCTTCCGTGGCGGGAATTTTCATCAGCCAGAAAGATGCTCAAGCTTTTGTCGATCAACTGAAAACCAAAAATCCTCAGTTGGCGGCGTCGGTGCGCGTGATGCCCGTGTCGCTGGGGGAAATTTATCAGCTCACTCAAGCAAATAAAGGCAAGCCGGAGGAGGTGCAATTTGCTTTCGTTCCGGCTCCGGTGCAGGTGCAGTCGGCTAAAACTGTACTTCAGCAGACTGGTCAACAAGTTAACGAGTTCAACGGTGTACCTCTGTTTTTGGCCAGAGGCGGCGCGGAAAATGGTTATTTGACGATTCAGCGGGGTCAACAAGAGGTGATTCCCTTGTTTTTTAACAAGGAGGATTTGCAAGGAATGGTCGATCGTTTTAAGCAGCAGCAGCCGAACGTGACTGCCGCAATTAAGATTGAGGTGGTGAACTTGGAGAGCGTTTTGGAAGCTTTGCGCACTGAGAACGACCCGTTTTTGACCCAAATGATTTTGATTCCCTCGCGGGAGTCGCTGGAATTTGTGCGATCGCTCCAACCTGCCGGTGCGGGCCAAAATCCACAGCTTGCTCCGAATCAAACTCGACCGGCTCCTGCCTCTCCGGCTCCTGCTCCGGCTCCTGCTCCGGCTCCTGCTCGACCGACTCGCTAATAGTTAGCCAGCAGTCATCAGTCATCAGTCATCAGTCTTTAGTTAGTAGGTTGGGTTTCTCGATTCAACCTACTATTTATCAATTCTACTTATTAATTAGAATTACCAATTGCCAATTAGTAATTAGCAATTACCTGTTACTAAAAAGTCCTATGTTTGTTTCTGGTTTAGAGCTTTGGCAGTGGGTGAATCAAGCTAAGGCGGAGGCAATCGCCTCTGACATTCCCCTAGCAGAAATCGACTGGCTGCTGCAAGAGCTGGCTGCTTTGGATAGGTTGGCTCTACGTTTGGAGTCGTTTAAAGATTTGCCAAAAATTGAATTAAAGTTGTCTTTATCTGAACTTACTCTATTGTGGCAGCGGCGCTTGCAGGAACGGGTGCCGGTGCAGTATTTAACGGGAGTTGCACATTGGCGGCATTTTTCGCTCAAAGTAACGCCTGCGGTGCTAATTCCGCGTCCTGAAACGGAATTGCTGATCGATTTGGCTGTAGAAGCTCTTAAAAGCTCTTGTATCAATCCAAAATCGCATTGGGTGGATTTGGGGACGGGCAGCGGGGCGATCGCGATCGGCTTGGCTGGTGCGTTGACAAATGCTCAGATTTATGCGGTAGATTGCAGTTCAGAAGCTTTGGCAGTTGCTCGACTGAATGCTGAAAATTTGGGTTTTGGATCGCGAGTTAATTTTTATCAAGGTTTGTGGTGGGAACCGTTAGCATTTCTCAAAGGTCAAGTCAGCGGCATGGTGTCTAACCCCCCTTACATCCCCAGCAGCACGGTGCTGACTCTGCAACCGGAAGTTGTCCAACACGAACCTCATCTGGCCTTAGACGGCGGTTTAGATGGGTTAGAGTGCATCCGGCATTTGGTAGAAACGGCTCCCGATTATTTAGAATCCGGGGGAGTTTGGCTGGTTGAGATGATGGCTGGACAAGCTGAGGCGGTAGCTGATATGCTGCAAAGTCACGGGAGTTACCGTGAAGTTCAGATATTTTCGGATTTAGCAGGAATCGATCGGTTTGCTTTAGCCTATCGGCGGTAGGGAGCAAGGCTAGCAAAGAGAGAATTTCTCGAGTGTGCATACTTGCTTAATTTTGAGAGATTATAGTTGGGGTAAAAACTGCGATCGCACTCAGCACCCAAGAGGTATCACTGTGAAGCTGGAATACCAGTTTACGTTCAAAGAATATTTAGAAGCTAGTAGAATGTCCCCGAAATTCGATCCTTTCGAGACACTCGAATTGTGGAGTCTTGCTGTCGTTCTTGCAGGGTGGGGAATTGTCAATATTATCGCTGGCCAACATCCCGTCTGGGGTTATTTCATTCTAGGTTTTGGCATCTGCTACATTCCTATTGTGAAGTTCCTAGAGTGGCGCAATATCAGCTCGTTCGATCGGTTTTTCTTTTGGTATATGCTTTTTTTCCCGACGATTAAATTTGTTGGCCTCGAATCTGAAATTTCAGTGGGGCCTTTTTTGTTAATATGGGCAATTTTACAACTTCTTCATTGGATATCTCAATTTTTGAGACTCCTTTTACTCTCTCCGTGGAGACAGAGAACTAATATTTGGCACGAACTTATTATTTTAAAAATAACTGAATCTGGACTGGAGTTAGAAACTGAAAAGGTTAGCATCAAACTCAAGTGGCTATTTTACTCGCACTTGTTAGAGACAAAAAGTTTGTTCGTTCTCTATCTTGAGGAGTCTTCCAATATACCGCATTTTTTTCCAAAAAAACCATTTAATCGAGAGCAGCTTCAAGGTTTTAGAGAATTGCTATACAGCAATATTCCGCCAGTTCCTCACGTTGTTGATATGAAAGCCAGGAAGTTTGAGTTTCAACTGAATTTTAAAGATTTCATAGAAGCTACTAATGGGGATACAGCACACACCTCAAAATCTATCAAGAGAAAATTAAATAGAAAATTGGTGAAAGTGGAATTACTAATAGGAGTCTACTTTTTGGTGATAGCAATTATCTTGAAACAAATCTACTTGTTAATGGTGGGCGTTGTTTTTGTAGCCCTGCTAGTCTTATTGAGTAAAATTTTAGATATTTTTTTGGTGAAGCCCGGTGGCATAAAGATAAAGATGCCGATGAGCGTCATGCAGATGAACTGGGGGGAACCTACGACGGTGGAAGTGATAGGAGATCGGCTGGCACTTAAAACTCCTAGTTGGGAAGCAAACTTTAAATGGGAAGCTTTTAAAGTATTTATTGAAACCAGAAATTTATTATTAATTTATCCTGTACCGTCTCTCTATCCTGTGTCAAAAATATCGCACTTTATACTTCCCAAGCGTGCATTTAGCGGTGAAGAGGAATTGTCTGATTTCAAAAAATTGCTGCACAACAATATCGGGAAAAGCCGCTATAATTATTTCAAGAAAATGCAGGCACAATTGCTCAATCTAAAATCTAAAATCTAAAATCTAAAATCGAATGGCTCAAGTTTCGATCGCCTCCTTGATTCAAGGGGCAATTTCAGGAGATTATATTGTAAGCTTTCCCACAGATACTGTACCCGCTTTGGCTGCACGTCCAGATCGCTCGGAGCTGATTTTTGCAGCTAAACGTCGCAGTCAAGACAAACCGCTGATTTTGATGGCAGCATCGGCCCAGGCTTTGTGGCCTTACGTGCAGGGAAGTCCAGCAGAGTTAAAATTGTGGCAGCAAGTGGCCGAATCCTATTGGCCGGGGGCGTTAACTTTGGTGCTGCCGGCTTCGCCAAAAGTCCCGGCGGCGATGAATCCCATCGACCCGAGTACAATCGGAATACGAGTACCTAACCTTCCCCTTGCCCTAAAGATTCTAGAGCAGACAGGCCCTTTGGCTACTACCAGTGCTAATTTATCCGGGCAGCCGCCTCTGGAATCGGTGGCAGAAATTGAGGCTCACTTTCCAGAAGTCTTGACATTAGTTGCTTCTGAATTAGCAACAGCGACAACAGCTTCGAGTTTGCCTTCCACTGTGGCTAAATGGACGGGCAGCGAGTGGGAAATATTGCGACAAGGCACGATCGAGTTAGAATGCTAAAAGCTAAACTCCAAGGCAAAGCAATATGGCGCCGATCGGCTGGAGCGACTTGATATATTTAGGTATGGGACTGGGGTTGGGTTTGGGAAGCAGTTGGATTTGGCGCCTGCGGCAAAAAAGGTCGCAACCGCCCGAACCTGCGCCCAAAGTGCAGCCACCTCCTCAAGAAATTCACTTAGAGAAGTTTGATGCCCTTTCCGAGCAACTTAAGCAAACTCAATTGGCTTATCAGATGGCATCGGAGATGAGCCAATTTAAGGCGGGTTTTTTGGCTCGAACTTCTCACGAGTTGCGATCGCCCCTGAGCAGTATGATTGGTACGCTGCAATTAATTCTGTCGGATCTGTGCGACGATCCTGCTGAGGAACGAGAGTTTGTCGAGCAAGCTCACCTCGCCGCACTCAAGCTGGTGAAATTGATAGATGAAATTATCTTTGTTGCTAAAACTGAACACGGCACTGAAACGATGGATATTGAGCCGATTCAGTTAGCTGCGATTTTTGATGAAGTAGATGATTTAACTTACTTGCAAGCTGCAAATCGCAGCATTCGTTTGGAGATATTACCGCCAGATCCCGGAATTTATGTATTGGCAGATTTGCCGAGGTTTAGACAAGTTTTAGTCAATTTGGTAGATACGGCTGTTGCTCAGATGGAGGAGGGGAGTATTTCTGTTTCGGCGCATTCTTCGCCGGAATCTGGATACGTTCACATTTGGGTTGACGATCAGCGTTCCGTGAGTGCTTGGAGCGAGTCTTGGGATTTGCTTAAGCACGATTTGGAGTGTGATGCTACTAAGAGCAGCGATAATTCTAAGGTGTCTTCTGGAATGAGGTTATTGATGAATCAGACTCTTTTAAGTTTGATGAACGGAAAGTTGGAGGTTCTGGCTGTGCCTTCTGAGTCCGAAGAGTCCAATTTTAACCGGACTCAGTGTTCTATTCCTTTGGCAAATTCGTGAAGAAGGAAGAAGCGAATGGATTGTTTAACGGATTAAGGGATGGAGGGAAGAAGTCAAGCGTCAAGATGAAAGAGTGAAGAAGGAAGGAAGAGGGAAATTATCGATCGGGAGTAAGGTGCGCAATGCGCACCTACATTTAAGAGATTTTGAGGCAATTTGGGTGCAAGTTTTCTGCTTATTTAACAATTAGCCTTTAGCAATTCGCCGTTGCTAATTTCTAATTCGAGATTCTCTTCTAGAAGCTGATTTTCAAGTACCATGGTGGTGCTAGCGTTTTTCTGAAAACCGATGCGCTCGTAGAAGCTTTGTTTGTAAGTTGTCATCAGATAAACTCGCTCTACTCGGCACATTCGAGGGTGACTCAAGACGGTTTGCACTAATTTGCGGCCGAGTCCTGCACCTTGGTAATCCGGGTGAATGGCGACATCCCAGATGGTGGCTCGATAGATGCCGTCTGAGGTGGCCCTGGCAAAGCCGATCGCCCGTGAGCCGTCCCACACTGTAACAATTGGTTCGCTGTTGGCGATCGCAATTTCCCAATCTTCTATCTTGCGTTCCCTCGCCCAAAAGGCGGCGGCTTTAAATAGTTCTTGGATCTGTGCGATGTCTGCGCGATCGCGACCTATACAAAATTGAATGTGACTGGAATCCCTAGTCGTTGATGTCATGCTCAATCTGCCTTCAAGTTGTATCTAAACTGTGTGACTTTTACTGTTTTACAGGAGTGAAAGTTGATTTTGCTTGGGAACGATCAATGGTTGAATTCCCCATTTACAAAACTATTTTTATTGATACATATTTTCTAAGTAATTTCGGTGATGATTAATACTTTTTGGGGTAAATTTTGTAAAAAAGTCTTTGACTCAAAATTCTCAACTTATAACTCATACCATTTGAGATTTTAGATGGGAATGACTGATTTTTTAGGGGTCTGGAGTTTGTCTGCAGAGAAACCGAGTTTTTTCATAGCAATACTTCGTTACAGCCCACTGAAACGGTAAAAACCCGGGGTTTCGAGGCGTCGTCCATCGGTAAGCGTAAGCGATAGCTTGTGTGCTACCTAATTGCTCAAAAATCATCTATCGAGAGAGGTATTGACTCCACGAGAACACCCGAAAATTGTGCTGTGGAGTCAATTCTTTAATCTCTAATTTCTAATCGAGTGAATCAGTTTTGCAGCCAGCGGGCGGCGTCTTTGGCGTGATAAGTCAAAATCAAATCAGTACCAGCACGCTTGAATCCTGTCAAAGTTTCCATCACTACTCTTTCTTCGTCTATCCAACCGTTGAGGGCGGCGGCTTTCACCATCGCATATTCTCCAGAAACGTTGTAAGCAGCAACTGGCAGATTAGTTGCTTCCTTCACGCGCCAGATGATGTCCATGTAAGCTAAAGCGGGTTTAACCATGAGCATATCTGCGCCTTCGGCAATGTCGAGAGCTATTTCTTTGAGAGCTTCCTTGCCGTTTCCAGGGTCCATTTGATAGGTGCGCCGATCGCCAAATTGCGGAGCAGAATCGGCCGCATCCCGGAACGGGCCATAATAAGCTGAGGCGTATTTTGCGGCGTAAGACATGATGGGAATATCTTCAAATCCAGCGGAGTCCAATCCTTGGCGGATTGCTCCGACAAAACCGTCCATCATTCCCGAAGGTGCGATAATATCTGCACCAGCTTTAGCTTGAGCAACTGCGGTTTTCTTCAGCAATTCTAGTGTGGGATCGTTCAAGACGCGGCCGCTTAAATCTCCGACTTCCAAATAGCCGCAGTGACCGTGACTGGTATATTCGCACAGACAAGTATCGACCATGACGATTAAATCCGGTACGGCTTTTTTAACTGCTTCCGTCGCTTGTTGGACGATGCCGCAGTCGTGCCAAGCACCTGTAGCATCTGTGTCTTTATCTGCGGGAATGCCGAATAAAATAATAGCCGGAATGCCGAGGTCGTAGACTTCTTTTGCTTCTTCTACTATTTTGTCTACCGATAGCTGGTAAACTCCCGGCATCGATGTGACTTCTTTGGCAAAAGCTTCCCCCGGTACGGCAAATAGGGGGTAAATTAAATCGCTGGTTGTCAAGATATTTTCGCGTACCATCCGGCGGAGTTGGGGATGGTTGCGGAGGCGGCGGGGGCGGTGAGTTGGAAACATAATGTTTTTTTTACGGTAGATAAATGCCTGTTTTCTAGGACTCGCGGGGTTTCTTTAAAAGTCTAGAGCTTATTGTTGGCCGATCGCCCTGTACTTAAGTAAACTTCTGTAAAACCCGCGATGTCCATTGTTCGCAGTCAGGAATGCAAGTCCTTTGTAGCCTTTCCCTTTCCCAGACACAGCCTTAACGCTGCTTCTCGGATCGGTTAGTACGGATATCTCGCTGGCTTCACACCTGCAACCAGGGTGCCCAGAAGCGAGAATAGACGGTAAATTATAAATGTATCGAATAGTAACGGTCTTATGTACAAGCAACTAATTTCAAAGATGAAACCGCTTTTGAAACCACTATTCGCGATCGGTCTGGTACTGACGCTAGCCCTCGGTAACGCTGACGGAGCTCTGGCAGCCCGCAGCGGAGGACGCATCGGCGGCGGATCTTTTAGAGCTCCGGCGCCCAGTTACTCATCGCCGAGCCGCACTTACGCGCCGTCGGGAGGCGGTTACTACCCGGGCGGTGGCTTTGGCGGCGGCTTCGGTTTCCCGTTCTTACTGCCGTTTTTTGGCTTTGGGGGCGGGTTTGGCGGCCTGTTCTCGATTTTGATTTTTATCTCGATCGCTAATTTCCTCGTCCAAAGCTTCCGCCGCGCCGGAGGCGGAACTGACGAACTGGGCAACAGCGCTCCCACTACCACCGTATCTGTCGCCCGCTTGCAAGTTGGTTTGCTAGCAGAGGCTCGCGGTTTGCAAGCCGAACTCGACTCCCTAGCGCGCAAAGCGGATACCGATACAGCGGCCGGTCGCGCTCAAGTGGTGCAAGAATCTACTCTGGCGCTGCTGCGGCATCCTGAATACTGGGTTTACGCGGGCGCTGAATCTGTGCAAACTCGCTTAGAAGCAGCCGAAGCTAAGTTTAATCAACTTTCTTTGGCAGAACGCAGTAAATTTACTGAAGAAACGCTCTCGAATTATAACAATCAGCTCCGCCAAGCAGGGAGCAGCAATATCCTGCCAGGTTCGCAGGAAAATGGCGCGCTGGTTGCTTCTGATTTGAATTCAGATCCCGGGGAATTTATTGTGGTGACGGTGCTTGTCGGTACTCAAGGCAAATTGCAATTGCCAGCAGTGAAAAACTCTGAAGATTTGCGCCAAGCTTTGCGCCAGATTGGCGGAGTATCGAGCGAGCAGTTGCTGGCGGTTGAGGTGCTGTGGACTCCTCAAGCGAACGGGGACACTCTGACTGCTGACGATATGTTGGCCGGCTATCCTGATTTGCGATCGATTTAGTGAGCAAGACTGGGCGCGGAGCATTTTCTGCCGCGCCCCATCCCGCCCCAAAACTGTGGGGGCGAACCCAATTGCCTTTGAGACGGGCATTTCGCGGGATTTTGTGGATGCCGATCGACTTAAAAAAGATTGTTTAACAAATGCTACTATTTAGAGATTATGATTCAGTTCGATCGATCTTCTGCTATGGGCAAGGCTGACCCGAGAAAAGTTTGGCGAAGAAGTTAGGCAGGATAAAAAAAACTGATTGAGTCAGGAGTTACTGCTTCGGAAGAAGTTGCAACCGGGTGTACTCTAAATTTTATATAAGAAAAAAGAAACATCGGGAGCTAAACTTATGGCCGACAGCAGCAGAAAAAAAGCACTTTTCATTTTGAGCCAGTTAAATAATGACGATATCAACTGGATCGTCCAAAAAGGCAAAAAGGAAGTTCTAGATCCGGGCGCGATTTTGATCCATGAAGGGAGACAGATCGATGCGCTATACATTGTTTTGGATGGGAGTTTAAGCGTTTTGATCGAGGCTGAGGCGACTAAAGAACTTGCTAAAATAGCCAGCGGAGAACTGGTTGGAGAAGTCTCTTTTATTGACGCTCGCCCTCCTCTGGCAACGGTGAAGGCGATCGAAGAAACTCACTTGCTGGCAATTCCCAGGCGGCAGTTAGTAATCAAACTTCAACAGGATATGGGCTTTGCTTCCCGGTTTTATTATGGAATTTCACTGTGTCTGGCAGACAGGATGCGCGGTACGATCAGACATATAGAATACGGGCGCAATATAGAATTAGATAAACCAGAATTTGAACGGGAGGATATCAATCCTAACGTCCTGGAAAATTTGGCGCTAGCTCAGGCTAAGTTTAATTGGCTGAAGGAAAATGTTAGGGCTTGAGTAATTTTAAGGCGTTTTTGAGTTTGTGCTGTGAAAACAGACCAATACAGACGGTAATTTATCGATGTAAACTCTCAAATCTAAAAACAGAAGTCTCCAGCAAGATAGGGGCGGGTTTTACCGGAAATATCGATCGATAACTGCCGGAACTATAACAACCCCCCCTTTGCTTTACAGTTGCAACCTCGCGCGCCCAAATGCAACTACCAACCACACAATCTAGATAATTCCCGGCCCTTTGCCGCGGGTGTCTTCTTCATCGGTTAGTTTTCCTTCCTCGCCTTTTTTATCTTTGACTTCTGCGAGAATTCGAGCGCGTTCTTGGGCTTCGGCTTCCTCTTTTGCTCTCAAATCGCCCGGTTCGTTGACGTACATTTCCGGTTCGATCGCGTAATTGTTAACTAGACCTTCTTTGTCTACTGTATAACCATCTGTAGTGTGAATGCTTTCGTCATCGGTTTGGTCATCAGTTTTTGCACCTTTCTGCTTCCCTTCGGTGGTAGGGTGCATGAAGTTAGCGCCTTCGCGTTCTTGCCGCGCTGCTGTCTCCGCAGGAGTAATGCCCCTGTCGTAGTGCGGGGCTTCCATATTAGCTTCGATTTGTTCGTCGGCGGGTGTTGATTTGCTAATTTCTTCGTCGGGCGGTGTTGGTTGGCGATTAGTCATGATTTATTCCTGAGTTATCTTTTCAAAAAGATGTTTGGCTTATGTTTAAATATTAAGGCCAAGCTAGCTCATTCACAAACTATCTTTGGTTATAGTTTTCGAGAACTTGCTTTTATAGCAGATGTTGAAGGAACAAGGAAGAAGCAAAAAGGTTTTAGTTATCTACGAGAAAAGGAAGAAGCAATCTTCGGCAAGGGTTTCAGGAATTAAGAACGTGCTAACCGTCAGGGCGGTTGCTATATGAAAAATACATTTATTGAGTCTTCCTCAAGACTGATAAAATTATCTCTACATTGCCGCTTTCACAGCCTGCGAGTATTTGACATCTATCTAAAGGTAGATAATTGGGAATGGGAAATTGAGAATGGGTAGTTGGGAGAATGACTGATGACTAATCATTAATGACTGATCGCTAATCACTAATGACTAATCACTAATGACTTCTTTTATGCTTCTTTATAGAAGCGGATGATTTCGCGGACGTGGTTGAGAAACTGTCCGTCATCGGTGAGTTGGGCGATCGCACTTTCTGCATCTCTTCTGAGTTTAGTGTGTTCTGCCTGATTTGTAGCTTGCAAAGATTGTAGAGATGCGGATAAATTAGTTAATTGTATTTTGATGGCCTGTTGCTCCCGATTTTGGACAGCCACCCACGAATTCGGATTGTCTGAACTTAATTGATTGCTCAAATCTCTAACTGTAGATTCTAATTCTGCAAAGCGGCTGCGGAGTTCGACAATATCTTCGCGGGGGTGCAAAAATTGGCGGCGGATAGTTGTCAGCCGCTGGACTAAATAATGATAACCTCGGATAGCTGGACGCATTACAGTTAACAGCAGTGCAGCAGCGGAACTGAGATAGCCAATAGCACTAATTCCAGCGGCGGCTAGGGCGTAAAGCGCGATCGCGCTAAACAGGTGAAGTGCGATCGCCACAAAGAGCGATCGGCTAACTAATACAGTAACGTATTTGACTTGTTCCTGATCGACAGCAATATTTTTTTTGGTAGATTCTGCAGCTTGCGCTAAAACTTCTTTAGCTTCAAAATGGATATTCCAGGGAACTGTAACTATCAGCAACAGCCATTCAAAAATAGCAATGGCAATTACCCAATCAATAAAACTGCCAGCGGAAACGTGCAGCCATTGCAGAATGGCAAAAACTAACAATAAAAATATGCCCGTCGCCGCACCGAAACCTGCAAAACTGTAATACATAACTATCGCCTTGGTAGAATCTTGTTTTGATTGTGGGTAGGTTGTTTAAGTATGGAGGAATAAACTGTGACAGTTAAGTAATCGTCCTATTAAACCCAGTTTATTCGTTATGAGTAATAGTGCGGGTCAAGGGTTGATAGGAACCAAGTTTTTTCCCACAAATACTTGCTATACCTAAATCCTGGAATGTTGTGCTGATTGTGGATAGGTTGTTTAGGTGTGCAGGAATAAGCTGTGACAGTTAAGCAATCGTCCTATTAAACCCAGTTTATTAGTGATTAGTCATATTCCGCGACACCAGGGTTTCCAGGCCCCTGCTTTGTTCCAGGAAAATACACCGGCTTTAACCCATCAATAAGAGTTAAAAGAAACGGTTTGTTTTTTGAGAGTGCGTAACTTCTCAATAATTAGTCATTGGGATTAAGTAGAGCGACACGCAAAAACTTGACCATGTAACAAAATGTAAACTAATCACAACCTGTGCGATTGCTTCATTTCACTCGCTTTTGACTACTTATGCTTTTCGCAGTTCATCTATTTAGCGATCGGGATGAAGTCAATCGATTTTAGATTTTAGATTTTAGATTTTAGATTTTAGATTAAAGAATTGAAGCATTGACCCCACGGATAAATTCGGGGGCTCCTTTATCGGATACAGGTTTTTTATTTATCCACGGATGAATGCGGGGGCTTGTATCCTAGATGCTTTCGGTCACATTCTACCCAACTCATAGCATTTGAGATTTGAGACTTGAGATGAGCAATGGCAGATTATGTATGGGTTTGCAGCTTGTCCACAGTTGCATTCATCTTTTGAACTGGTATCACTAACGGCGTTACGCGGTGCTAGTGCTAGGAACGCCGCCATCTCAAAACGCTCCCCTGTATCGATTTTTCTTTTCCAGAGCTGCTAAATCACCTGTGGCTGAGATAAACTGGTTTGGAACTACGATCGTGCGTTTTGCAAGTTGCCTCTCCATAACCGAGACACTGCTACTGCAACCTGTCATCAGCCACAGCAAAATAGGTGCCAAATTTAACTCTACAGTCTCCGATTTCCATTAACTGCGCGTCTACAATCTCAAATAAAAAGTCAGCAGGAAGGACAAACCGATGGCGAACTCAACTCTTGGCCTAGAAAATCAACTTTACGATTATCTGTTATCTATTTCTCTGCGGGAACCCGATATTCTCGCTTCCCTACGGGAAGAAACTGCTAAGCATCCTAGGGCTATGATGCAGATTGCTCCCGAACAAGGTCAGTTTATGGAGATGCTGGTGCAGCTTATGGGAGCGACCAAAACCATAGAAATAGGGGTTTTTACTGGTTATAGCTCGCTGTGCGTAGCTTTAGCGCTGCCTCCTAACGGTCAAATTATTGCTTGCGATGTCAGCGAGGAATATACTGCGATCGCGCGACGCTATTGGGAAGCTGCGGGTGTCGCCAACAAGATTTCTTTGCACTTGGGCCCAGCAATAAATACTCTTGACAAGTTAATAGCTGAAGGACAAGCAGGAACCTTTGATTTTGCCTTCATCGACGCCGATAAAGAAAATTATGAGGCTTATTTTGAGCGATCGCTGCAACTTGTACGCAATGGCGGTTTAGTTGTAATTGACAATGTTCTGTGGTCAGGACGAGTTGCTGACCCTCAAGTACAAGACGAAAGTACCCTCGCCATTCGTACTTTTAACGACAAATTGCGCAACGATCCCAGAGTTACTCTCAGTGTTGTCCCCATTGGTGACGGGCTGACTTTGGCATTGAAACGCCGCTGGGCTACTATGATGGAACCTGAACAGGATAATTAAAGAGTTGTTTGCGGTTTGCGGTTCATTTTAAATTGCCACAAACTGCTAATTATTCAAGAATATACAAGTCAGTTTTATATAGAGTCAGGTGCGCATTGCGCACCCTAGAAACTCAAAACTATAGAGTAAGGTGCGCATTGCGCACCCTACAGAATGATGTATTGTTCAGTTAATCAGAGGCGCAAATGCTGGGTTCAAATTTGCAGGTAAAATTACCGATTCACGAAACTTTTCAGTGTACTGTTCAAGGCGAAGGTTACTGGACGGGGACTTTAGTGGATTTTATCAGATTGGCAGGTTGCCCTGTGCGATGTCCTTGGTGCGACACCGGTTACGCCAATGGGGGCAAAGGTTTGCCGTCTGCGCCACAGTCGATCGCACAATTGCTAGCTCAATTGCAGTCTCCGAGAGTTGTCATTACTGGCGGCGAACCTTTTATACACCAGAATTTGCCTGAGTTAGTTGAAGCTTTGTTAGAAGCTGACAAGCAGGTGAGTATTGAAACTTCCGGTGCTTGGTGGCAGGATGTTTCGCCGCAGGCTTGGATTACTCTTTCTCCTAAGGAACACATCAACCCTAAATATCCGGTGCAAGAGCTTTTTTGGACTAGAGCTAATGAAATTAAGTTGGTGGTTAGCACTGGCGAAGAAGTTGAATTTTATCACAAGCATTTGGCAAGTAATGTGAATATTCCGGTTTTCTTGCAACCAGAATGGAACTCGAAAGATTCCGCGATTCCCATAATATTGGAATTGCTCAAACAAAATCATAGTTACAAGTTATCTTTGCAAACTCACAAGTTTATTGGCGTGCAATAATTTGAGAAGTTAGTCAGAGTTATTCGTCAGGTGGGCGGTGCAAAGTGGGAGTATATCGCCCTACAATATGTGGAAATATGTGCTAAAATTAAAGCAGAAATTTATGATAATTTGAACGTAATGGAAACAACTACGGAAACCCCAATGGGAAAAGTTATCACAACTCTAGTAATTACGAATCGGCTGGACGAAGGGAAAGCAGAAGATGGTCTGATTCCAATGGAGCAAGTCAGGTCTGTTATTCTAGAAAATGTTTTGGTAGATACGGGCGCGACAACTTTGTGTTTGCCTAAAGATGTCATTTCCCGACTGGGTTTGAAAATTCTCAAGCAAGTAGTTGTGGAAACAGCCACGGGTATTAGTGAGGCGAGGATTTTTCAAGATGCCAAGATTTCTCTGTGCGGACGCGAAGGGACTTTTGAGTGTTTGGAATTGCCAGAGGGGAAAACGCCACTTTTAGGCGTGATTCCGATGGAAGCGTTGGGAATTGAAATTGATTTGAAAAATCAAAGATTGAAGGTTTTGCCCGACGGGCCGACGGAAACCTATTGGACAATTCTTTGATATTCTTGAGTTTGGATGCCAGCTATTCGATCTGCAGCGCTAAGATGGTTAAGCACTGTTTTGCACTACTCTCATGTCCCAACGCGCCGAAACCTCAAACAGCCAGCCAAGTGCATCCCGCAACGGGCATAATGTGACGCCTTCTCACTCCAACAGCCAAAATACAATTCGGATTCGCGGTGCGAGACAGCACAACCTCAAAAATATCGATCTGGAACTGCCGCGCGATCGTCTGATAGTTTTTACGGGTGTCTCCGGTTCTGGTAAGTCTTCCCTCGCTTTCGATACAATTTTTGCCGAGGGACAGCGCCGCTACGTGGAGTCTCTCAGCGCCTACGCGCGCCAGTTTTTGGGACAGTTGGACAAACCCGATGTGGACGCGATTGAAGGCTTGAGTCCGGCTATTTCGATCGACCAAAAGTCAACGTCTCACAACCCGCGATCGACTGTTGGCACTGTTACAGAAATTTACGATTATCTCAGATTGCTCTACGGCAGAGCCGGCGAACCGCACTGTCCGATTTGCGATCGCTGCATTGCGCCGCAGACAATTGATGAAATGTGCGATCGAGTCATGGCACTTCCCGACGGCACTCGCTTTCACCTTCTGGCACCAGTTGTGCGCGGAAAAAAAGGCACTCACCGCAAATTATTGTCGAGTATAGCTGCGGAAGGATTTATCCGCGTCAAAGTTGACGGAGAAATTTTAGAACTTTCGGAAAATATCGAATTAGATAAAAATCATACGCACAATATTGAGATAGTTGTCGATCGGTTAATTAAAAAACCGGGTTTAGAAGAACGTTTAGTTGATTCTCTGGCAACTTGTTTGCGCCATTCAGAGGGAATTGCGATAATTGAAGAGTTACCGAGTGATGAAAATTCCCAACCACAGGGGCCGATCGTATTTTCCGAAAACTTTGCTTGTCCCGAACACGGCGCGGTAATGGAAGAACTTTCCCCCAGGCTATTTTCTTTTAATTCGCCCTACGGCGCGTGCCAGAACTGCCACGGTTTGGGGAGTTTGCGGACTTTTGCGCCGGAGTTGGTAGTTCCCGACGAGAAAGCACCTCTTTATTGTGCGATCGCACCTTGGTCTGACAAAGACAATTCTTATTATCTTTCTTTGCTGTGCAGTATTGCTGATACTTGCGGGTTTGATATCGACACTCCTTGGTATCGATTAAAGCCCGAACACCAGCGGGTGATTTTGTACGGCAATGAGTCCAAGGGTACCTCAGAAAGTAAGAAGCGAGAGGGCAACACCACCGATTTTAAAAGAGATTTTAAGGGCGTAATTTCCATGTTGCAGCGCCAGTACGACGATACTGGTTCCGATCTGATCAAGCAGAAGTTGGAACAGTATCGGGTCGATCGCTCTTGCGAGGTTTGTCAGGGCAAGCGCTTGAAAACAGAGGCGCTTTCGGTGCGGTTGGGACAGTACGGAATTGTGGATTTAACCAGTATTTCGATTCGCGAATGCCGCGAACGAGTAAATAATTTGGGATTGAGCGATCGGCAATTCCAAATATCCGATTTAGCCCTGAGAGAAATCAAAGCAAGGCTGCAATTTTTGCTGGATGTCGGATTAGATTACCTGACTTTAGACCGCGCAGCAATGACGCTTTCTGGCGGAGAAGCCCAGCGAATTCGGCTGGCGACTCAAATCGGTTCTGGTTTGACGGGCGTGCTCTACGTTTTGGACGAACCGAGCATCGGACTGCACCAAAGAGACAATTTCCGCCTGCTGCAAACCTTAACAAAATTGCGCGATTTAGGCAATACTTTGATTGTCGTAGAACACGATGAAGAAACCATGCGAGCGGCCGACCACATTGTCGATATCGGACCCGGTGCCGGCGTTCACGGTGGCAAAATTATATCGCAAGGAAGTTTAGAAAATTTGCTAACGGCTGAAGAATCTTTGACCGGGGCTTACTTGTCGGGAAAGCGAGTAATTGAAACCCCTAATGAAAGGAGAAAAGGCAACGGCAAAGCTCTTTCAATCACAAATGCGAGGCGCAACAATTTAAAAAATATTGATGTGGAAATTCCGCTGGGAAAACTCGTCTGCGTGACGGGGGTTTCCGGTTCGGGAAAATCAACTTTAATCAATGAATTGCTCTACCCGTCGCTGCAACACTATATCACCAAAAAAGTGCCTTTACCACCCGATATGGACGCCCTCAAAACTAAAGGCGAACGCTCTCTAGAGGATGTGATTGATAAGGTAATTGTAATTGACCAATCTCCCATCGGCCGTACTCCGCGTTCTAATCCCGCTACTTACACGGGAGTCTTTGATGTGATTCGGGATTTGTTTTCCGAAAGCATTGAAGCGAAGGCAAGAGGCTACAAAGCGGGGCAGTTTTCTTTTAACGTGAAAGGGGGAAGGTGCGAAGCTTGCGGCGGCCAAGGCGTGAACGTGATTTCGATGAATTTTCTGCCGGATGTTTACGTGCAGTGTGAGGTTTGCAAGGGTGCACGGTACAACCGGGAAACGCTGCAAGTGAAGTACAAAGGCAAGTCGATTTCGGATGTTTTGAACATGACTGTCGAGGAATCTTTGGAGATGTTTAAAAATATTCCCAGGGCTGGCGCGAGACTGCAAACTTTGGTAGATGTCGGTTTGGGTTACATTCAGTTGGGACAGCCGGCGCCGACGCTTTCTGGAGGGGAAGCGCAGCGAGTAAAATTGGCAACGGAACTGTCGCGCCGCGCTACTGGGAAGACGCTTTATTTGATCGATGAACCGACGACTGGTTTGTCGTTTTATGATGTTCACCATTTGTTAAATGTGCTGCAAAGATTGGTGGATAAAGGGAATTCTATTTTGGTAATCGAACACAATTTAGATGTGATTCGGTGCTGTGATTGGGCGATAGATTTAGGCCCGGAAGGGGGAGATAAGGGCGGCGAAATTATTGTGGCGGGGACGCCGGAGGATGTGGCGGCAAATCAGAGGTCTTATACTGGGAAGTATTTGCAAGCTGTTTTGCAGCAGCATCCTTTGGGGGAGGCTGTAGCTGTTAGTTAATACTAGCAGGAATTACGCAATTCTCATAATTAGTAAGGTGCGTCAGATATTTAAACCTCCAATAATTGTTTAAGAAACTCATCTGACGCACCCTACAATAAAAATACGGCGTATAATTGATAGAATATAGGTACGAATCCTGCGCCCCTCCGGATATATTTACCAAATTGGGATAATCGTTTATGAGTCGGAAATACTATGCTAATCGTACTGGCAAAAATCCTGAGGCGAGTCGCTACGAGCTACCCAGGTTCGTTGAACTTTTTAAAGCTGTTTATCTTGATTTTCTAAAGAACGATTATTTTTATGAAAACTCTGGAGATGTCCCAGGCAAGCTAGGTTCTGATATAGAAGCACAAATGTTTATCAAGCTCAAGAAACCTGACTTATGGCCAATTGAGGAAAAATGTAATAATTATTCAGAGGATGACTTGTTTGATGTCATCGAGTTTCTTTACGATCGTGTTTCTCAGCCGATTCATGGATACGATGAATGGAGTAATCATGGAGATTCTTATGACACCTTCGATAGGGAGACTGGTAAGCAAGAATTTAGAGATAGCATGAATCAGCTATTGCGTGACTATAGAGAGGGATATGAACTCTCCGAAAATGGTGAAATTCTAGAATCTCCAGAGCAAGGATTGGAGGAATTAGTTATTGAAAAATTGCCTCCCCACGCTCCTGAAAATGTTGAGCAGCGAGTTGAATCCGCAATTCTTAAATTTAGACGTTCTCGCTCATCTCTAGATGGAAAGCGTGATGCAATTCGAGACTTAGCTGATGTTCTTGAGTTTCTGCGTGATCAAAATAAGGAATTAAAATTAAACGCAACCGAGGGGGCTTTATTTAATATGGCCAAGGATAATTTATTTATTATAGCTAATAAGTATGGAATACGACACCACAATAAAAATCAACACCAGGATTATGACAAAGCCATTTGGTATAATTGGATGTTCTATGACTCTCTGGCAACGATACACGCTTGGGTAAGGCTAATTAAAAAGGCTGAAAGCCAGTCACCATAAGCGCTAGGGGTAACAGTTTATGGCAGCGGACGAGCAAAAACCACTGGTGATGAATTCGAGGTTATTTGTCGTCGCTGCATTTTACGGCTGATTGTCTCAATCCGTTATGACATCGGAAGCTGAATCAAGAGTTAGGAATTCCCGCTGAGATTGTCATCCAGCCCTAGGAGTCGGTACAAACTCCCGCTTAACAATAGAAGACCATATTTTGGTTGGTTGCTAATTTTCGATCGCACAGATAATGCACCCCAACTGTCACAAAGCAGAATCTGGGATTCAAAATTAACTATCTTGAATTGTCGGAGACATTGCCATATTTTGTGCTTGTTGCTGCATGAATTCAATGTCCGATCGCAACCAAGTACGAGGCCCGCTGCACTGATGAGCAATTAACAGCCCCCACAGTCCTTTTTTTGTTAAAATTGGCACGGCTAAATTGGCGCGAACTTTCAGGCTACGCAGAAAATCTCGGTGGCATTCGTGAATTGGTTCTACTTCAATGTCTGCAATTGCTCTAACTCGGCCGGCTTCGTACAAAGCAGCGTATTCGTGGTTAAAACACTCATCTGGCCCTGTTGAACCCAAGATTGAGAGTTCGATCGCACTTAACGTCTCGCAGGTAACTTGACCTTGCCACTGCCTGTAAAAATAATATAGCACAGCGCGATCGCTCTGCAAAACTTCTCGAATATCGTATAGGGATTTTTCAATTAATACGTCGCGCTTTAGACGATCTGTCAAGCGGTTAAGAATGTTTTGCAGGCGATCGCCAGACATAGTATTAACTCCTTTAATTCTTAGTACACTCGCCAGATATTAATCATTGAAATTGCACAATTACCACACCTGAAATTGTTGCGCTTCGGGATTTTCGCGCGCTTGAAAAAGAGTAATTTTTGGCTTAACCGTTGTCTGGATGCCAGCAACATTATACTATTATTTTGACAGAGATAGCAATCTTTTTAGGAAATGGGCGATGGCGTCGGGCCCCGCAAGCTACGGCTTTTTTTGCGCGAAGAACCAGCGGCGGGACGCCTGTTCCACAAATGAAGAGAAAAGGAAGAGTTTACAAGTGCTGGGTGAATTGCTAGATATGCCTAAAGTTGGTTCCTCTCAAAGAGAGTAACTGCTAGGATATCTCGAAAGCTAGAGGAAGCATCAAATATGTCTGTGCTGGAAGCTGCTTGGAAACACGAATTTATCGCTACGAACGGCATCAAACTGCACTATGTCACTCAAGGTTCTGGACCGCTGATGCTGATGCTGCACGGATTTCCGGAATTTTGGTATTCTTGGCGTCATCAAATCCCGGAATTTGCATCAGATTATAAAGTTGTCGCTGTGGATCTCAGGGGTTACAACGACAGCGACAAACCTCAGGATAAATCTGCTTACGTGATGGCAGAGTTTGTGCAAGATGTCAAGGGAATTATTCAGGGTTTGGGATACGAAAGTTGCGTCTTAGTTGGTCACGACTGGGGAGGCGCGATCGCCTGGAATTTTGCTTATGCTTACCCCCAAATGCTGGATAAATTAATTGTGATGAATCTACCGCATCCGGCAAAGTTTGCTGAAGGGTTACGCACTCCCCAACAATTGCTAAAAAGTTGGTACATCTTTTTATTTCAGTTGCCAGTTTTGCCGGAGTTGTTAATTCAGTTGGGCGACTATCAGGCAATTTCTGCTGCTTTGGAAGGTATGGCAGTTGACAAAAACACTTTTACCCCCTCAGATCTCGAAGCTTACAAAGATGCGGCTGCCAAACGGGGCGCTCTGACTGCTACTATCAATTATTACCGCAATATGGCTAGCGGATTTCTCGATCGCCCGAATTGGAGCGTGCTGCAAGTTCCGACGCTGATGATTTGGGGAGAAAATGATGCCGCCCTCGGTAAAGAGTTAACCTATGGGACAGCAGATTACGTGCGAGATTTTCAGATTGAGTATATTCCCAATTGCAGCCACTGGGTGCAGCAGGAACAGCCGCAGTTGGTGAATAGGTACATGAGAGATTTTTTGGCAAGCAAAGCTGTTTGAATTGATACAGATAGTCTAAGGTGCGTCAGTCGAAGTTTTTGCATCAACTCGAAAGTTTTTGTTTCGGACGCACCCTACCGGAGATGATGCAAGGTGTGTCCGATCGAATATACTCTGATACGCCTTTACTGTTTCTCTCTCATCTAACCCAGAAGCACAGACCGAGGTACGAATGCACATAAATTCCATCTAAATGCGCTTCCATCTCAATCTTCTCGCTGTTTCGTTCGTAGCAGAAGCTGTTGTCGGTAATCAACAGATGAAAATGCTTTGCTACCTGATAGCGATTGATGACCTTTCCCACTCTCACCCCAATTTTTTCGGCTCCTCGAAGTGGACGATTCGAGCGGTTGTCAAGCGTGACAATTTTGTCTAACTCTTTTGGCGAACTTTTTCCAGCAGTGGACTTAAGGTTGAAGCATCATTGATATTGCCTTCAAACACTTTTACGGCGATGCGACATCCGGGTCAATAAACACTTCCCCCACCGTCGGATATTCCAAGCCAGCAATAATCCGCAACAGCGTACTTTTACCGCACCCACTTCCAGAGGCAATAATCACCGTTTTCTGGGCATCGCCAATGCCGGAGTCACTTAAGTTAGTCAGTTCTAACTGTTTAGCGGCCGCGGCGGGCGGGTGTGAGTTTGGACTCTTTGTCATGGTAGCGGTAGGTTAAGACCAATTATTAAGAAAATATTAAGAAAACTGAAGACTCTAATTTGATGACTCTATACTCCTCAAAGTAACTACGCAATCTAGATAAAAATACCGTAGTTAAAGAAAAAGTATCGGTGAATCAACAACAAGTTTGGCAAAATTCAGTGACTTCGATCGTTCAGTCTCTAAAATTTGCGATCGCAGCCAGTTCCCAATTGCTGCGATTTTCAGGGCAATTTCTCAAAAGAGATCAGCATCTAGGACGCTCAGGAAAAGCGTACATCGTCTTGTTTTCACTAAGTGTAATTCTAAGTATATCAATTGCTGCTTGCTCTGGAACGAGTAGGGCTAATCAAGGCGATATCAAGCTCAACCTAGTTTCCTTCTCAGTGACGAAAGCGGCCCACGACCAAATCGTCCCTAAATTTGTAGAAAAGTGGCAGAAAGAACACAACCAAAACGTCATTTTTGAACGCAGTTATGGCGGGTCTTTAGCGCAAACCGACGAGATCGTTGCTGGCAAACAAGAAGCCGATGTAGTGCATCTGGCCCTCCCATTGGATGTCGTTCGCATCGAAGAAGCGGGTTTAATTAATTCTGGCTGGGAGGACAGAGTTCCTAGAAGGGGAGTAGTTAGTCAATCGGTGGCGGCAATTGTCACCCGAGAAGGCAATCCCAAAGATATTCAAACTTGGGCAGATTTAGCAAAAGAAGATGTAAATGTCATTACAGCGAATCCTCAAACCTCTGGTATTGGTGTTTGGCAATTTTTAGGTCTGTGGGGGTCAGTCACCCAAGAAGGAGGAGATCCTGAACAAGCCCTTGATTTTGTGGGAAAAATCTATAAAAAAATTCCCACCCTAACGAAAGATGCGCGGGAAGCCAGCGACTTATTCTTCCAACAAGGGCAGGGAGATGCCTTAGTAACCTATGAAAATGAAGTGATTTTAGCTGGAACGAACCGACCCAAAACCAGTTACTTTGTTCCTCCCCTCAATATCTCTATCGATAATCCCGTAGCGATAGTTGATAAAAACGTGGATAAGCATGGAACGAGAGAAGTGGCAGCAGCCTTTGTCGATTTTCTATATTCAGACGAAGCTCAGCAAGAATTCGCCAAATTAGGCTACCGTTCGGTCAATCCCTTTATCGCTCAAGGCACAGAGGTGCAATTTCCCCCAATTAAAACCTTGTTCAATGCTCAAGATTTAGGAGGGTGGCCTTCGATCAAAGAGAAGTTTTTTGCAAAGGATGGCATCTTTGACCAAATTAAGAGCAAGTCCTGAACCTCAACGCCTAATTCACTTTCATTTTTCCAAATTTACGCTCAAATCCTATGAAATTTTCTCGTTGGTTTTACCTAATCCCTCTCATCGTCACGGGCAACCTGATGACGAGTTGTGGCAACTCAGCAGAGAAGGAACAGCAAATCAGTATCGATGGTGGTGCTGTGGGCTTTGGCGTTTCCCTCGCCGTCGCCGAAGAATACCAAAAACTTTATCCCAATGCCCAAGTAAGCGTCGCTGCCAGTGGCACAGGGGGGGGGTTTAGCAAGTTTTGTGCTGGAACCCTGGAGATTGCGGGGGCTTCTCGCACCATCAGAGACGAAGAAATCAAAAAATGTGAGGAAAAAGGGATCGAATTTATTGAACTGCCGATGGCTCTTGATGGTCTTGCGGTAGTGGTTAATAAGGAAAATAACTTTGCCAAATGTCTAACGATTCAGGAATTAGACACAATGTGGAATTCCAAATCGGAAGGCAAGATCGCCAGTTGGAAACAAATCAATCCCGAATTTCCCGACGAAAAACTGTTGCTGTTTGCCCCTCCTTCCGATACGGGAACCTTTGATTATTTCACCCAAGCCGTAACTGGTAAAAGGAGAAATAGTCGTACCGACTTTACCCCCAGCCGCAATCAAAATACCCTCGTTCAAGGGGTGATTGGCAATAAATCTGGACTGGCTTATCTGGGAATTTCCTTCTTGCTCCAAAACCAAGACAAATTGAACGCGGTGGGGGTTAAAAATGCGGATGGAAAGTGTGTTAAACCAGTTCCTCTTGATAACGTTCTGAGAAATATCTACAGCCCCCTCTCTCGACCCCTCTTTATCTACGTCAATAAAAAAGCCCTGACAACCAATCCTTCCCTGGAAAAATTTGTGAAATTCTATCTAGAAAATTCTTGGAAATGGGTGGATGGTGTGGGCTATGTGGCGTTACCCGATGAAGCTTATGTGAAAACTCAGCAAAAATTTGAGCGGCGTGAAACCGGAACGAAATTCAAAAAAGCAAAACCCGGTGAACCCATTACTAATTTTATTTAAGGAGGAAATCTCAAGCCAATGACCCTAACTCCTAGTTCCTTTGATGACTCCCTTTTCGCTGCGGATGACTTCTTGCTTAAGAATGCTTCGGAAGATGTCCCCGAAAAGATTATTGGTGCAGTTTTATTTGCCTGTGCCTTCGTGTCCGTTGCCACCACCTTTGGTATTGTCTGGATCATTTTCCAAGAAACCTGGGGTTTTTTCCAAGAAGTGTCCTTAGCCCAGTTCTTTCTGGATACCCGATGGACTCCCCTGTTTGCCGAGGCCCATTTTGGCATCTGGCCGCTGCTGAACGGAACGTTCTTAACCTCAGCGATCGCTATGAGTGTTGCGGTTCCCTTGGGTTTATCTTCAGCTATTTACCTGAGTGAATATGCCCAACCGAAAGTGGCAGCCGTGTTACGCCCTGCTGTGGAGTTATTGGCGGGAATTCCCACAGTAGTTTACGGTTACTTTGCTTTGCTATTTGTCACTCCGGTTCTGCGGCATCTTTTCCCCTTAGAGATTTTTAATGCCCTCAGCGCTGGGTTAATGATGGGCATTATGATCACCCCCACCGTCGGTTCCATCAGCTTAGATGCAATTCGATCCGTTCCCCGTTCTCTGCGAGAAGGTTCCTATGCCTTGGGCATTACCAAACTAGAAACCATTTTTAAAGTGGTGCTTCCGGCGGCCTTGTCTGGGATTATGGCTTCGATTATTTTAGGCGTTTCCCGTGCAGTGGGAGAAACCATGACCGTTCTGATTGCGGCTGGATCGCAGCCTCGCATCACCGCCAATTTCATGGAATCTGTCGCCACCATGACCGCTTTTATGGCGGAGATTTCGGGGGGAGATAGTCCCAGGGGTAGCCTCAGTTTTAAGACTTTGTATGCGGTGGGAGCAGTTCTCTTCGTGATTACATTGTCTCTCAATATGGCCAGCTTTTGGATTTCTAATCGCTTTAAGGAAAAATACGACTGATTGCTATGGTTAAATCTTCTCCAACAAACAATTCCGTCAACACTGCCGAATTTACCGACAACATAGAACGCCGAGAAGCGATCGGTAAAGTCTTTGAGTATCTTTTCTTACTTGGATTACTCATCGGTTTATTTGTCCTCGCCTTACTGGTTCTTAATATCCTCCATGATGGACTTGGCAGATTGCTAACACCGGGGTTTCTCACGGAAACGCCTTCCCGTTTTGCCGAACGCGGAGGTATCCGTCCAGCCATTATTGGGAGTTTCTTTCTGGGAGCGATCGTCCTTCTGGTTGCGGTTCCCATTGGGGTAGGGGCTGCTTTGTACCTAGAGGAATACGCCCCTAAAAAGTGGTGGACTGCCCTGATTGAGATTAATATCGGGAATTTAGCGGGGATTCCTTCTATTGTCTATGGCTTACTGGGTTTAGGGGTCTTTAACTATTTACTAGGGTTTGGCCCGACCTTAATTTCGGGGGCATTAACCCTTGCCCTATTGTCTTTACCTGTCATTATCGTCACGGCGAGGGAGGCGATTCGGGCTGTTCCCGATTCCCTCAGAAATGCTTCCTATGGATTGGGAAGTACGAAATGGCAAACCATTCAACACCATGTCTTACCCTATGCCATTCCGGGGATTCTTACGGGGGTGATTATTTCTGTCTCCCGCGCCATTGGGGATGCTGCTTCTTTGGTGGTCGTGGGTGCTGTCAGTTTTCTCACGTTTAATCCGGGTTTATTCCAACGATTTATGGCGTTACCCATTCAAATTTTCAGCTATATCACTCGTCCTGAACCGGGGTTTGCCAGTGCAGCCGCAGCCACGATTATTGTGCTGATTCTCTTGATTTTAGCCCTCAATGCTGTCGCTATCTATCTGCGCCAACGCTATTCCAGCCATTAATTAACTTGAGTTGTCAACATTAAGGAGACCATTTCAGATGACTGACAGTAATACAGGTAAGCTCGACGCGGACAATAGCGTGTTTGAGGCAGAAGGCGTAAAGGTTTATTACAGTGGCTTTTTAGCCCTTGTCGATGTCTATATCAAAATTCCCCGTCAAAAAATTGTGGCCTTTATCGGCCCTTCAGGCTGTGGCAAAAGTACCTTATTGCGTTGCTTCAATCGCATGAACGATTTAATCCCTGGTGCCAAGGTGGAAGGGAAACTCATTTACCGCAACCGTAATATTTACGATCCGCAAGTGAATTCCGTCAAACTGCGGCGACAGGTGGGAATGGTGTTTCAAAGACCGAATCCGTTTCCCAAGAGCATTTATGAAAATATTGCCTATGCCCCCAGAACCAACGGTTATCAAGGAAATCTGGATGAATTAGTGGAATCTTCCCTCAAACAAGCCGCTATCTGGAATGAGGTCAAGGATAAACTGCAAGATAAAGGAACGGCGTTATCCGGGGGACAACAACAGAGGCTTTGTATTGCCCGCGCGATCGCGATGAAGCCCGATGTTTTATTGATGGATGAACCTTGCTCTGCTCTCGACCCCATTTCTACCCGACAGGTTGAAGAACTGTGCTTAGAACTTAAGGAACGATACACAATTATTACGGTGACTCACAATATGCAACAAGCGTCAAGAATCGCGGATTGGACGGCATTTTTCAATACAGAAACGGACGATCAAGGCAAACGACGCGGCAAATTAGTGGAGTTTGGCCCGACGGAGCAAATCTTTCATACCCCGCAGACAAAGGAAGCCGGAGAATACATTAGTGGACGCTTTGGTTAAACGCAAGTGTCAGATTTAGGCGTTACGCATTGTCAGCAATGACATTACCTTGGTCATCAGCATTAGGTTAAAAAAACAATTTATTCCTAAGACTAACCCTATAGGTTCATATTGCGATCGGCAGTTAGCCTTAACTCTTGCCTAGAGAGTTTTAGTTCATGGCGAAATTGAGGCTTATTTCAATACGGTTCAGTTAACGCTCAAACCGTGGTAAATTAGGTATTGTATCCAAAAAGGGAGAGCAAGTTAGCGTGCATCTCAAAGAATTCTCATTCGTATCTCCCAAAATCCCAAGTACGGAGATATTCAAAGCAATAGAAATGGCGAGTCGGGCTACTGCAATCTTTCCAGGCGATTACTAAAACGAAGGTTGAAGAGAAACGTCATCGTGCCTTACCAGTACAACTGGTAGTGTGTCTGGTAATCGCCATGAGTCTGTGGTCGAAAGATTCAATGCGGGATGTACTAAAAAATTTGATTGATGGTCTTAATGAAGGGTGAATAAAAATTGGTAAATATTGGCGATTTCCATGTGTATTTCGGCAATCCCTCAAGCCAGGCAAAGATTAGGGTCAGGCGTGGTGAGACAGTTGTTTCATTCTGCAAGTGCGACCAATGGCGACACTTGAAATAGTAGGAGCTTTTATCAACAAACTCAGAGTCGTAGTGATAGACGGAACCTGCTTAAATATCCCCTCTGGGTGATTAAAATTACCTGCTTTTTGGTTGTCCGGGAAGTCGTTCAGGTACAAGAGCAGCGTTTCCTTGGATCTAGATTAGTTATTTTATTAGAGGCAGGAACACATTTAATATTTGATGCCTTAATGTGTCCATATAAAATGGGAGAAAGAGTAAGAGCGTTAAAGTTATGGAGCTTAGTAACGCCGGGAATGCTGTTGATGTGGGATAGAGGCTTACATTCTTATGCGATGGTAGAAACTACAGTCACTAAAGGTTGTGAGTATTTGGGGTGAATTCCCTGCAACGTTAAATTCTTAAACGAAATACAATTAGATGATGGTTCGTATGTGAGTTGGATTTACCCCTGATAGCAAATTAAGGAAAAAAGGATTTAAGCCCATAGAGGTAAGAGTAATTGAGTACACAATTGAGAATTACGATCGCCCAGAAGTACAAATTAGATATCGTTTAATTACCAGCTTGTTGGACGCTGAAAAATTTACTGCCCAGTTACTTGCCTGTGAATATCATCAACGTTGGGAAGTCGAGAATACGATTGATGAAATCAAAGTACATTTATGAGGACTAAAAACTCATATTCGTTCTCAAAAGCCATTCATAAGTTGTGCAATCAGAAAGTATACAAAGTTCCAGCACCAGCACCCGCCGGTACATCGGCAGAAGCAGTAGCAGCAGCACATCGCGTGCTAGTAAATTTGTACCCAAAACAAACAGCAACTTGAGAAGCAGCAAAAACAGCTTTTTTGGCGAGAATCGCTGAAGGGAAATCAAAAACATATGGCGTACAATAGGGAGAGTTTGTAGCGAACAATATCTGAGAATGGCGAAAAGATGATGGTGCGACTGTCGAGGTGAAATATACTCCCGTTAATTAAACTGGTTATTAGCAGCCCATACCGCCGGATTAGAAACCAGATTCTATGCCACACTGGAAAAATGTCAAACCTTTTGCCATGACTAAATATTCGCAGTTTCAAATAGCGAATATACCGAGTTTGACGAGCGAAGAATATGCAGCATAGCTCAAAAAAATCAAAGAATTAGGAGCAAAAAATAGTAAAATTCGCACCCCCTATCAAAGTGCGATATCCAAATTTTGGCTGGACAGTGCAGGTACTGTCACTCCTCCTGGAAATTGAAATAAAATTGCTGCTGATATTGCTGTTACCCGCGGCAATACTTCGAGCAAAACGTGGGTTTATTTGCAGTGTTAAATATTGCTCTCGCCGATGCCAGCATCATCGACGGCGACCAAAAATAAACGTTCAATCGGTGGCGACTAATTACAGGAATCCAGCAAGCAGATAAAGACGGCAATCCTCAGAAAGTAGCCGATGCAAATTGGACGCCGTTACTCAATAATCCATGTTCCCCAGCTTATGTTTCGGGAAATAGTACCTTTGGCGGTGCAGCAGATGTAGTTTTGACAGCTTTCTGCGGCGATAATGTTAGTTTTACCACCGTCGCCGATGCTTCGGTAAATTTGCAGCCTCGGGCTTTTAAAAGTATTACTGAAGCTGCGGAGGAAGCCGGGATGAGCCGCATTTACGGTGGTTCTCACTGGTTATCGGACAATTGAGATGGGTTGACAGCGGGCAGGAATTTGGGCAAGTACGTTGTGAAGAAGTTTTACTAACAGGAATTACGAAAAGTTTCTTAAGAAAATTGACTTTTGACTAATAACTAATAATTTAAGTCATTAGTCATTACCAATATAAAAATTAAAATCCCAAATCTAAAATCTAAAATCTAAAATCGTATGACTACCTGCTATATTTATAGGCGTGATGTAATCATTAGTCATTACTCCCGTGTTCTTGAAAATAACTGTTCGGAATTTTACGCTCGCCATTTTAATGGCTCTCAGCCTAGCGTTGTTCAGCGGAACGACTATTTTTTCTCAAAACATCGAAACAATTAAAATTTCCGCCAATGCTGCGGGTGTTAGCACTCGCTACATCGGTGCAGTCGAGGGCAATATCAATTTCGACATCAAAGATTTGCAAGATTTGGGAATTAATACCTACCGCATTTACGGCGGGATGTCCCGATGGGAACCCGAAGACGATGATGGTAAATACGGGTGGCCGGAAATATCCCAAATTAAGGCAAATCCCAATATAATTAATTGGGCGCATTGGGATCGGATTATGACCGATCCGCCCCAGGGTAGCGATTATTGGTGGTCTGGAAAACCTGGTATAGTTTGGCAAGGCAATGCCCGGACTATTTTTAATAGTCTCAAACAAGCAAATATTCGCCCGGTTGTGAGTATTCGGAATGTTGATAATAACTGGAAGCCGAGTTGGGCGCTGCAACTGAATCCGCCGCGCCCAAAAGAAGATTGGAACGAGTGGTGGGAACACGTTTTTGCTACGGTTTATTGGCTGAATGTTCGCAATGATTACGGCGTTGATGATTGGGAAATTCACAACGAACCGGACAATCGCGCTCAGGGTTGGGGCGGGACTATGGCTGACTATTTTGAGTTGGTTAAAGTGGCAAAAGATGCGATCGACTTTGTTTACAAAACTTATTTGCCCGATCGCACTTACCGCATCCACGGCCCGAAAACCGTAGGTGGCAGCAATTGGCCGGCTAGTGCTTTGCAGGAAATACCAAATTATTTCAATACCGTCAATGTCCACAACTACGATGCAGATATTTCTAACTACACCCGCAAAGTGCGCGGCTGGATGAACGGTACTGTCCGCGCTAACTCGCAGTTTTGGGTCGGAGAATGGGGAACTTACAACATTAGCTACGGCAATTTATCTTTAGCTTTAAATTTGATTAAGAATTTGATTCGAGGTTCCCAACCGGGGGATAATTATATTTACGGCAGTCACATATTCTGTTTGTACGACTGGGGCAAGCCCGCAGTGGTGGAAGGTTTGCTAGGGGACGAGGGAAAACGGCGCGCAGGCTACTATGCTTTGCGGATGGGAATTAGGGCTTTGCAGGGCGGGAAAGCTACCTTTTTTCCTATCCCTAACAGTTCGGATATAATGGCAGTTGCAACTCTCGATGCTAGCAAGAATGTTTACTTGCTTGTTGTCAACGATCGAGCCAAATCTTACACAGTAAATGCAGATATTTCGGCTCTGATAAAAGCCGGTAAGGGCACGGTGCGGGAGTTCAGTTCTAAAAAAATGGATGAGGTTGTTGGTAGCTTAATGGTGAAGGGTGGCAATGCGAGTTTTGCGGTGGCGGGGAACAGCGCTATTCTCATCAAGTTCGATCGCCAGAATTGAAGCTCAAATCCTCGGGGTCATAATTGGGATAAGATACAATTAGTTATGATCGGAATTATTTATTTTCTGCCTGTTTAGCCCTCGAACCCTCGAACCCTCAAACCCTAGAACCCCTAATTGCACAGTAGCAATACCTAAATCGTCATGTTGTGATTCCCCTCCTGTCGCTGGTAAATTGGTAGCGTGCAGGTATCTTGCCTCAAACAGAATCCGAGCAAGAGTTCCGTTGAGGGCGAGAAAGTAAGGTGCAGTCTAGACAATAGCAGAAATTCTTGCTCGTAAACCCGCAGCAGTTACGCTAAGCGAGGAATTGCCCGCCAGCCTTCATGTCCGCCCTCTGGCAGATAGCATTGGTTCTGAAAGTCAGAACCGGCCAATTATCAGGAATTGGCACGGAATTAATTTTCAATGCCAAGATGCTGGAAGTAGGAGTGAGTCTAATCGTACAGAAACTTTGAGCGCGCTGGGAAATCTCGCGGGCAAAGCCTCTCAATCAACCTGCTGCTCGCGATCGGCTGTTTCCAACAAATATCACTTTTATGCCCCCTGATGTTTATTCCCTCCCTCAGTCAGGTCATCAACCGCAATCCCCTCACTGTCACCCCTGAGACGCCCGTAGAAAAGGCGATCGAGCTGATGAGCAGCACAGGAGCCAGTTACGTCCTCGTGGTAGAACCGCGCGGGAATTCTCAATTTGGAAATCCCACGAACGGGACTTCCCCACAATCGCGGGAACAGTTGGGTTTCTACAGCGGCGTACCGCGTGCGGTACAGGCAGGAGGCAACGGGCTGGGTCTCAACGGCTCAAAAGCTCCCTATGCGGGCGGCCAGACAGTGCTAGGGATTTTTACAACGCGAGATGTCGTACAGCTAAATTCGATCGGCGCTGCTTTGAGGGGATTTGCGATCGAGCAAATCATGATCAGAACCGTAACTGTAGCCCGAGAATCGGAAATTTCCGACTTTTTTGCCTTAGCAAATCTGCTGGAGAAAAATCATATCGGCCATTTGCCCATCGTCAGCGACACTGAAGAACTTGTCGGTATAATTAGCTCTCAAAGCTTGGTGCAAATGTTGCAGGGAAGTGGGGAATCAACACAAAAAGCAATTAGCAGCGCTTCGCCACCTGCGGCTTTCGCGTTCCCTCCGCCGCTGCCAATTCAGCATCCGAAATTAGAGCTGCCCGCGAGTTTAATTAAACTTTATCAAATCCCTCAAATCGCAGCCTCGCGAATTATTCACGCTCCTGCTACTTCTTCGGTTCGCTATTTGGCGCAACTGATGTTCCGACACAATGTTAGCTATGTATTAATCACTGAAACCCCCGAACAACACTCGACTGGTGCTGCTCAAAATTCCAAATTTACAAATCCCAACATTCACAAACTCGTTGGCGTGGTAAGTTCGCGAGACATCCTGCTGTTGCAGGCCCTGGGAAGAGACTCCAACAAAATTAAAGCGGGAGCGATTTGCAGCAGTTCGCCACCGCTGGTGCGATCGCACTCTACCCTCGAAGCAGCAGTCGCCCTGCTGCAAAAAAACTACTGCCAGTTGCCTTTATTAGTCCTCAACGAAAGCAATCACCCGATCGGGATTGTCAATCCTAAAACTATCCTTTTACAAGCGCTGGATTCAAAATCTCTTCATTCTGGCTTGATCGCTTTGCAGCGCCAGCTAGAATCTAGCAACGCTCAATACAAAAGACTCTCAGCAGAAATACAGGGGAGAGCAGCAAATAGCCACGTCGCGGCTGAAATTTCTCACAACAGTTTCGTAGAGCGGCAAAATCTCCCTCCTGCAGTCAACAATCAGGGGATCTGGGACTGGAATCTCGAAACAGATGAGTTTTTTTATTCGGCGCGGTGGCAAGAAATGCTGGGCTACCAAGAAGGGGAAATCTCGAATCGCCGATCGGAATGGTGGAGTCGCATCCACCGAGATGATATTGACTCCGTAAAAGCAGCTTTAGAAGAGCACTTCGCCCAAAAGACACCGGATTTTGCAGCAGAATATCGGATGTACTGTAAAGACGGCAGCACTCTCTGGGTGCTGAACCGGGGTCAAGTTTTGCGCGGCGCTACGGGCAAACCGCTGCGGGTAGTAGGAACTCATACAGATATTACTGCAAACAAGCAGTTAGAACTCACAAACCGCGCTCATAATCAGGAGCAATTCCAACTATTTGACTCTTTGAAAGCAACAGTAATTTTCCAGATAGATGCGGCAGGGCTTTGGACATTTCTCAACCGCGCTTGGACGGAAATTACGAGTTTTTCGGTTTCCGAAAGTTTGCAAACTAATTTTTTAGATTGGGTGCATCCAGATGAGCGCGCGCAATGTGCAAATTTATTGGAGTCTTTGCTGTCGGGCAAGTCGGAATTTGAACGACGAGAACTGCGATTTAAGTGCAAGTCGGAGTCGGGGAAAAACTCCTTGGGAATTCACAGTAATTCGGGCTTTATTTCAGTAGAAATATTTGCCCAAGTCCGGCGGAATTCCCAAGGCGAAATAGCGGGTATTTTAGGGACTTTGCACGATGTCTGCAACCGCGCCGAAGGGGTTGAGGATCTGCGGGAAAGCGAGCGGGCAATTCGATCGCTCTACGAGGTAATGGTGAGCTCGGAAGGCTCTTTTGACGATCGAACGATCCGGTTGCTGGCAATGGGTTGCAGTCAGTTTGGGATGGATATCGGGCTGTTGGGCAGGGTTTTGGGCGATCGCTACGAAGTGATCGCGGCTTATGTACCGGAAGATTTTCCCTTTGGATTTGCTAAAGGAGACGGTTTTGCTTTGAGCAGAACCTTCGAGCGAGAGGTTTTGCGATCGAGCGAACCTATTTCTGTCGAATCAGCCGGTACTACTCCGTGGCGCAACCACCCCGCTTACAGCGTGCGCAAGTTGGAGGCTTTTGTGGGGACGAGGGTAATAGTGCAAGGGCGAATTTTTGGCACTTTGAGCTTTACTTCCCGCACCACTAAATCTCCTTTAAAACCGATAAATTTTGAAATTTTAAAGTTGATGGGCAATTATATCGGCGCGGAAATTGCCCGCGAAGAGCGAGAGCGAACTTTGCAAGGTCAGTACCAGCGCGTTTTACTACTCAAACAAATTACTCAAAAAGTGCGATCGACTTTAGATACTCAAGAAATTTTTCAGACTACCGCCACCCAAATCGGTCGCGTATTTGGCGTCAATCGCTGTACAATTCACACCTATCTTTCCCAACCTTATCCGCACCTTCCTTGCGTCGCGGAATACTTAGAACCAGGTCACGAATCTGCTTTAGATTTAGAACTTTCTGTCACTTATAACCCCTACACAGAAAAACTCCTCGCTGAAGATATAGCCCTGGCATCTCCTGATGTGTTTGCCGATCCTTTGCTCGAATCTTCGGGGCCGATGTGCCGTCGCATCGGATTAAAATCTATGTTGGCGGTTCGCACTTCCTATCAAGGAGAACCGAATGGAATTATTACTTTGCACCAGTGCGATGCCACTCGCCAGTGGAATTCCGACGAAATTGAACTGTTAGAAGATGTTGCCGCTCAAGTCGGAATTACGTTAGCTCAAGCACAACTTTTAGAAACGGAAGTTCAGCGACAGCGACAGTTGGCCGAGCAAAACGAAGCTTTGGATCAAGCGCGACAAGCGGCGGAAGTTGCTAACAGAGCTAAGAGCGAATTTTTAGCGACTATGAGTCACGAAATCCGCACTCCGATGAATGCGGTAATCGGGATGACGGGTTTGTTGCTCGATATGGATCTAACTCCAGAACAGCGGGATTTTGTAGAGACAATTCGCACCAGCGGCGATGCTTTGCTGACTATTATTAACGATATCTTAGACTTTTCCAAGATTGAATCGGGAAAAATGGATTTGGAACGCAGCGCCTTCGATCTGCAAAACTGTATAGAAGAATCTCTGGAATTGCTGGCTCCGAGAGCATCAGAAAAAGGTTTAGAGCTGGCTTACTTTATTGACAGTTCTGTTCCGAAAAACATTTTAGGAGATGTCACTAGGCTGCGCCAAATCTTAGTAAACCTACTAGGAAATGCAGTTAAGTTTACCGAATCTGGAGAAATTGTCGTCTGCTGTACGGCTAGAAAAATTGAGCAGGTGGCTGCTAAGAGTTCGCCGGAAATAATCAATATTCTAGAGCCGCAACCGTTAGTAATTAACCAAAGACGGTTGGCAGATAGCAGACAATACGAGATTCAATTTGCTGTCCAAGATACGGGAATTGGCATTCCGCCAGACCGGATCGATCGCCTGTTTAAAGCTTTTTCGCAAGTGGATGCTTCGACAACGCGACATTACGGCGGCACGGGTTTGGGACTGGCTATCAGCCAGCGTTTGAGCGATCTGATGGGGGGTACAATGTGGGTTGTCAGCCAGGTTTGTCCGGGAAATTCTAAGTCTCAAGCGGCAGTTTCTGCGATCGGACAAAGTACCGCTGGCAGGTCGCCTGCAGAATTTACTTCCCCGTCGATATCGGGTTCGGGTTCGATTTTTTATTTCACGGTTATTGCTGAAGCTAATGAAATCCTGACTGAGGAAAAAAGGCCGGAATTTGCCGCTGGTAAGCACTTGTTAATTGTCGAGCATCATGCCATTAATCGGCAAGTTTTGAGCCGGCAGGCAGAGTCTTGGGGAATGATACCGGTAGCTGTAACTTCCGGTGCTGAGGCTTTGGAAATCATCAAACAAAACTCGGCGATCGATTTAGCTATTTTGGCGATGAATCTACCAGATATGGACGGTGTAGCTTTGGCTGTGCAGATTCGGAAATTTGAGCTGAGCAATTTGTCTGGCGGCGACGACCTAAATCCGAATGCCATCCAAGTTAAAAACCCTCGCAAAGTTGCGCTACCTTTGGTGCTGTTTACTTATTTAAGCAAGGCGGAAGTTTGGAAAAAACTCGAAACTACAGAAGTACATTTTTCTGCTTTTTTAACTAAGCCTCTAAAACAGTCACAGTTTTATAATGTGTTGCTGCAAGTTTTTGGATATGTTACCGGAAAAAGCAGCAGGGGAGAAGTTTCAAATGTGGTGACTTTGACTTCGGGATTGAAGTATTTTGAAAAATCTCAAGAACAGCACCGCGTGCAGCGGACGCCGGCTGTTTTGAGGCAGGTTGCTACCAATTCAGCCGGACAGGATGCAGCTAATTCTAGTCAGATTCGGATTTTGCTGGCCGAGGACAATGTGGTGAATCAAAAAGTCGCTACGCATTTGCTAGACAGGATAGGATATCGGGCTGATATTGCTGCTAATGGGTTGGAGGTTTTGGAGGCCCTGAAGCGGCAATCTTACGATGTTGTGCTGATGGATGTGCAGATGCCGAACATGGACGGGTTGGAAGCGACGCGCCGCATTTGTCAGGAATGGCCTGCTAACAAGAAGCCGAGAATTATTGCGATGACTGCTAATGCGATGCAGGGCGATCGCGAAAAGTGTCTGGAAGCAGGTATGGACGATTATATTACTAAGCCAGTGCGCCGGGAAGAGTTGGCGATCGCCTTGAGCAAGTGCTCACCTCTGGATCGGGATGAATTGGATGCCGTTACTGAGCCGAAAAATCAAGATATTTCCGATGGACTTGACAGTGATGCTGCTGGATATTCGAGCGTCAAACCGGGAGCAGATTCGCCGATTGATTTTCATGTTTTGCACAATCTCCGCGAGCTAGACGATGAGGAAGACCCGGATTTTTTGGGGGAGCTGATTAAGATATATTTGTTAGACGCACCGCAGCATTTAGAAACTATTAAGGAGGCTATTTTTCTCGGCGATGCTGATAGTTTGAAAATCGCTTCTCACACGCTGAAGTCGAGCAGCGCCAATTTAGGAGCCGTGTCTTTTTCTGAAGTTTGCAAGGAGTTGGAGTATATGGGTCGCTTGGCGGTTGAGTCGGGAGGGGAACAGGTTTTTGATGTGAGTACGGCGCGCGATCGCCTGTTGGAAGCCCAAGTGGAGTGGGAAAAGGTGCGGGCGGCTTTTGAGACGGAATTGGAAACGGGGAAGTTGCGATCGCAAATGGGGTAATTTGTTATTTGTTGGTTGTTATTGGTTATTTGTCAGTTTCAATAACCAATGCCCCATGCCCCATGCCCCATGCCCCATGCCCCATGCCCCATGCCCCATGCCCATATTTAACTTTCGCCTAAATACGCTTTGCGAACAGTTTCATTTGACTGCAAATCGCTAGCAGTACCGGCGACTACAACCTGACCTGTTTGGATGACATAGCCGCGGTGGGCTACACTTAAAGCCATGCGGGCGTTTTGCTCCACCAGTAAAATAGTTGTTCCTTCAGCATTAATATCGCGGACGATCGCAAAAATTTGACTCACTAACATCGGTGCCAATCCCATACTCGGCTCGTCCAATAATAACAAGCGTGGGCGCGACATCAAAGCCCGGGCGATCGCCAACATTTGCTGTTCGCCACCGCTGAGAGTTCCCCCTTTTTGACTAATTCTTTCTCGCAAACGGGGAAATAAATTTAATGCTTTTTCCATATCGGACTTGATACCGAGAGTATCGTTGCGAAGATAAGCACCCATCTCTAGGTTTTCTTGCACCGTCATTCGCGGAAAAATTAGCCTCCCTTCGGGACTTTGAGAAATACCCAAACGGACGATCGCCTCTGTAGATAGTGCTTCTAAAGGCTTTCCCTCAAATAATACAGTACCTTGGCGCGGGCGCAGCAGTCCTTGAATCGTGCGGAGAGTTGTTGTTTTCCCTGCCCCGTTGCTGCCGATTAATGTCACAACTTCTCCCTGCGAGACTGTTAGCGATACTCCTTTGAGAGCGTGGATATTTCCGTAGTAGGTGTGAATGTCTTTGATTTCCAACATAATTACTCTTTTTGCTTTGTGCTTTGTTATATTATCCCGGCTAATTATAAATATTTATTGCATTTATTTAAAGTTAACCATTTTTAGAGTAAATAGTAATTTTACTTAGACCGACACTCAGCCGTAGCTCCCATACCATGTATTTTTAGTAGCTGTGGCGACCAACTTTACATAATTTTTACTTAAACACAAGCTTTCTTGACAGTAGCTTTACAAAAATCTCTAAGTAAATAGGTAGTATTAATAGGTAAGCGCAACCAACCGCTACAATTTACCAATAAAAGCATTTAAAAAATTTCAAATTTCAGGACATTTACCATGAAATTAAATCACAGTACCGGAGCGATCGCATTTTTATTAGCAACTCCTTTAGTAACCGGCTTGACTGTAGGCATTGGCCCTAGCAGTGCTGCAATAATCGCAGGTTCTGCAGCAGCAGGAACCATTGACAACTTCAGTCACAGACCGACTGATAGAGGTACATCTACTAACACTTACACTCAGACAATAGCTAAGAGGGGTTCAGTTATTAGCGACGCGACTGCTGATGCAGTTTTTGTATCTAACTGTCACGAATTGCTGGCTGCAAATCTCTCGCAAAATAAAGTGCAAGGTGACGGCAATAACTATTCCGGTTTAGCCCAAAGTCAAGCAGCAGTGGTCGGCGACTTCGACATTGATGCCAAAGAAACTTTTTCCTTCAATTTCCAGACATTTTTATATCTTTTAACATCAGTTGACAACCGCCAATCCGAACGCGCCAGTGCGAATGGCAGTATATCTTTCTGGTTGATTAACACTGTTACTAACATTCTTTTAGACTCTTTTCAACTTGCCAGCGGTTTAGACTCTTCTAGTGGCTTTTATTTGAATGGGTTTGCTAGCAACAGCTTTAACCCCACAGCCATTAATTTTAATTTAATGGCTGAAGGAAGTGCAGCAACAAGCCTCCTGTATACTTCTGGGGTGTATTCGCGGACATTCGGCAGCGCTACTAGCTTAAGGTTAGTAGAAATTAAGAATAATATCGCAGAGGCAAAAGCAGAAGCAGTTCCCGAACCGAGCGCAGTATTAGGTACTGCAATATTTTTAGGATTGTTTGTCAGGGGGCGAAAACTCAATAATAAATTGTCTCAATTCAAATCAAAAGTTTAGGAAAATCCCCGAAAATCAATTCGTAGGGTGTACATTGTGCACCTCATACCTTTTCAGTTGAATTGCTCGTTATAAAATGCTGTCGTCCGGGGCGGGTTGATAAATATTATCGATAGGAATGACAGATTTTTTGTCAAACCCGCCCCTAATTTTATTGCGGTTAATTTGCCGGACATTCTATGACTTTTTCGTATGGTTCGCACTGCGCACCTCACTTATCTGTCGGCATACAATACCGATTATCCATGTCCATCTTCTTCTTTTCCCAAATAGGCTTCAATCACACGAGGATCGGCGCGAACGTCGGCAGGACTTCCCTCAGCAATTTTAGTACCGTACTCCATAACACTGACGCGATCGCTAATTCCCATAACCACCTTCATATCATGTTCAATCAGCAAAATACTCAAATCCAACTCATCGCGAATCCGGTAAATAAAGCGAGTTAAATCAGCCGTTTCGTTCGGGTTCATCCCTGCCGTCGGTTCGTCCAAAAGCAACACTTTCGGATCGGAAGCCAAAGCCCGCGCAATTTCCAATCTCCGCTGGTCGCCGTAGGAAAGATTTTTTGCCAACTCCGGCGCTTTAGCAGCACCTAAACCGACAAAATCCAGCATACTCAAGGCTTTTTTCTTAGCTTCCCGTTCCTCCAAAATCACAGCCGGAGTGCGGAGGATTGCGCCCAACAAACCTGTTTTTAATCGGCAGTGTCTACCTACTAAAACATTATCCAGCACAGTCATGTTGTTAAACAAGCGGATATTTTGAAAAGTTCTAGCAATGCCGAAAGTTGTCAGGCGATCGGGCGGTAAACCCGTTATATTCTTCTGTTCCAGGAGCAACTGACCGGCACTCGGTTTATAGATGCCCGTAAGCATATTAAAAAATGTTGTTTTGCCCGCACCGTTGGGACCAATTAAACTAGCGATCGCGCCTTTTTCCAAAGTTAAGCTGACCTGATTTACAGCAGTCAAACCCCCGAACCGCATTGTAAGTTGCTGTGCTTCTAATAATGACATTTTGGTTGTGTTTCCTAATATTTTAGAGTAGTGCGAGCGGGATGATCGCGAGCTTTCACGCACGCGAATCAATTTGGGTTGGGAGATTTTAGGACATATTCTCTAACGTACAGACAAAATAGAACTTAAAAAGATTAGATTCTAGCGAACTGCCAGGGCGATATTGTGCGTGTAAATCGGCAGTCGAAAAGTTTTCAATAACTTTGAGATGGAGTTCGTCAGCCAAAGCTGCAATCTTTTCAAACCCAGTAATCCACGGTGCATACATACTTTCGTATTTATCTATGTAATCATTGATGTCTTGGTAACCCGTGGTTCTCAAAATCACCTTTTCCGACATATAATCAAAGGACAATCGGAAATTATGAACATTGTCGCGAATTTGTTCTAATACAAATATTACCTCTTTTTTGTCAAGCAAGGTAGTGTTGCCTTCCCACAAAAAATATGTCGGTCGAGCGAAATCAAATTCACTCTGTTTCAGCAAGGAGATTAAACCGTCTTTTACGTAATCGCCGGGAAGGTAGCGAACATTGGCAGTAACTTTGTTAGCTTTGAGAGTTTCTTCTTTTAATTGAAAAGTCGTGCAGTCGTCTATTTCAAAATAAGTGACTTTTTCTCCATTAATTCTAGCAGCGCGAGTATCCAAACCAGAACCTAAAATAACTACTTGCTTGCAACCGCCTAAAATTTGGTTTGACAAAACATCATCAAAATATTTAGTCCGCAACTTAACCATTTCTTTAGCGGCGGGAGAGTTTTTAGATATCTGGCTAGCTATTTTTTTTGTTTCCTCATTCAGCCAGATTTTTACTACATTATCAGTGTAAAGAGGAATTGCCTCTTCGTTCTCTTCTGCTCTAAATTCCGCAACGATAAAAGCAGTACCAGTTACATTCTTCATGGCTAATCTTTCACCCTTACTAAGTAGTTGGTTACAAATAAACATTAGATGAAGAGGAGGGTTTTACACTCATAAAGTTCCTGGCATGGCACCCTATATTTTTAGCTAAACCCGCCTACAAAATACTATGTTTTTTTGTCCTTACCTATTTATTGACTTCTCGCATCTGCTAAAGACTCATTGCTCGCTTCAGCATCCGAATGCAGTTCAGCTTGGTGGATCTTATCAGGAATCAGCCCCTCCGGCCGCACGATCATCATGACAACAAGAGTTAGGCCGAATAGAAATAAGCGCATTTGAATCGGGTCTAAACTGGTGGCCAGAAACTCTTGCAACTGGGGAATTGCAATCCTGGGGAGTACAAAAGTATTCAGGAAACCCTTGAGGACTTGCGCTAATTGTGGCAGATAAAGTCGATCGGCAGACATGATAATGATAGCGCCCAAAATCACCCCGGTCATGTTGCCCAAACCGCCTAAAATCACCATACACAGGATGATTACCGACACCGAGAAATCGAAAACGCTGGGAAAAATCGCGCTGATATAGGCGGCGTAAAACGCGCCTGCAAAGCCCGAAAACGTCGCTCCCATCGCAAAAGCCGAAAGTTTGGTTTTGACCAGGTTAATCCCCATCGCACTAGCCGCTAATTCATCTTCGCGCATGGCATTCCACGCCCTGCCCAAGCGGGAATCTCGCAGCCGCGAAATCATGAAGTAAGCGAAGACAACTAGCAGCAAAATTAGATAGTACCAGGGAAAGTAGTTACCGGTGCTGAAAGTGCCGACGATGGGGAGAGATGGACGCCCGATCGGGTTTATTCCCGCTTCGCCGCCGGTGAGGTTAAAAGGTCGATCGCACCCAACCAGACAAAGCACCAACTCGGGTTTTCCCAACAGGGAAGCGACAATCTTCGAGACTGGTTCGTCGATGCGAATCGCGGTTAAATTCCTAAACACAACCGGGATAATTTCGCCAAAACCGAGGGTAACAATCGCCAAATAATCGCCCTTGAGCCGCAGTGTGGGAATACCCAGGATTACGCCCGCGATCGCAGCTACACCGGCGGCGATCGGCAGTACCACCCAAAAGTTCCAAGCAATATTTAACTGTCCAGAAGATAGCAAAGCCGTCGTGTAAGCGCCGATCGCAAAAAATGCCGCATATCCTAAATCCAACAAACCCGCAAAACCCACCGTAATATTCAAACCCAGCGCCAGCATAATAAAGATTTGAATCTGTACTACAGTAGCAATCCAGCCAGTTTGAGCTTGAATGTCGATAAAGGGAAACAGAATTAGAATAAAAGCTAATGTCACCAGAGTTGCCAGCCGCTGGCGTTCCCCCTGCAAACCCTGCAAAGCACCCATTAACGTAGCTGTTAGAATTGCGATCGTCAAACTGCAAATTCCGTACAGCAGCGTAGTCGGCAAAGCCACAGCCGATTGCCCAGAAAAAGGTCTAATCAAAACCCCTTCTACCACACTCGCAACTAACAGCCAAACTCCCAATCCCAATCCCGCTAAACTGCCGATAGTCGCACCCATTTTCGGGCTGTAAACCTTTGGTTCCTGACAGCTCATAAAGCCCGCCGCCGTACCCATCAGCCAGCCGATCACGGTACCGCTCCAACCCCCGAATAACAGAACAGTCAAAGAGGCGATCGCCCCTAAAATACCGCTCGATTTAATTGCTTTAATTATTTTTTTTGACATAGGAAGAAGTTATTAGTCATTAGTCAGTAGTTAGATGAAAGAATGCTAGGAATCGCAGTTATAGATACGACTGACGCGGGCAGTGCCAAATTCTGCCTCAATGAATGTGAGCGACTGCTTATCGTGGAAACGGTCGATCGGGCTAGCTACAGTTTAGAGTCTTTTGAGTTCGATTATTGCACCAAAAGTGACGAAACTTCAAATATACTGGAACTGTTACCCCAACACACTTCAAACGGGCGATCGCTATATGGTACAAGCACCTCAAAAAACTATCACCCTCGACGAGTTTTTGCAACTCCCAGAAACCAAACCCGCTAGCGAATATATCAAAGGTGCGATCGTCCAAAAACCTATGCCGCAAGGAAAACACAGCAAACTACAAGGCAGACTCGTAACAGTCGCCAACGACATCGCAGAGAAACCGCAAATTGCCCTAGCCCTACCAGAACTTCGCTGCACATTTGGCGGACGTTCTATTGTTCCCGATGTCGCGATTTTTGTTTGGAATCGCATTCCCCTAGACGCTGACGGCGAAATTGCCAATACATTTAATGCTCACCCAGACTGGACAATAGAAATTTTGTCTCCATCCCAAAGCCAAACCAAAGTTACAAACAATATTTTGCACTGTTTGAATGCCGGTTGTCAGATGGGTTGGTTGCTCGATCCGGATGAAAAAAACATTTTAGCCTATCCCGCAAGGCAGCAGCCGATTTCACTGCAAGAACCAACAGATATACTTCCGATGCCCAATTTTATGCCGAAAATGCAGTTGACTTTAGGCGAAGTTTTTGGCTGGCTCAAACCAGGGAATATTTAAAAGGTAAAACTAAAACGTAAAACGCGATCGCTTTTAGTTCCCCAACTTCTATTAAAATTCTGGGAGCTGCCTGTGCTGTTTTTTCATGTCTACTTAAATATTTATTGCGATTATTTAAACCCCGAAATTTCAAACCTTCTCCTGAACATTCTCGCCCAACAAACCCCCTGGCCTAAAAGCCAAAATCACCACCAAAACCCCAAACACCCAAGCATTAGTCCAGCGACTCGACAAATACTGATCGCTCAAAGACGAAAGCAACCCAATCAAAACCCCTCCTAACATCGCCCCCACAATATTGCCAATTCCCCCCAAAACCGCCGCCGTAAAAGCTCTCAAACCCGCCGTAAATCCCATCGTAAACACAATCGTATTGTTGTACAAACCAACCAAAATTCCCGCCGAACCCGCCAAAGCTCCACCAATCAAAAAAGTCAGAGCAATAATCTGATCTACATTAATCCCCATAATTTTAGCAGCATCGCGGCTTTGAGCAGTTGCCCGCATCGCCTTTCCCAGACGAGTGTACTGGACAAACAGATGAAGCAAAACCATCAATACCACAGCCACTACCAACACAATTAAATCTTTCGTAGTAAATACAATACTCGTTTGAATTCCCAAAAACTTGAGAATATCAACTCGCGGTAACAAATCGGGAAAACTTTTCGGCGCAGCAGAATTAGAACCCATTACCGGAATAAAAGCTTTCAATCCTCCCCAAAATAACCCCATATTTTGGAAAATAAAAGAAACTCCAATTGCTGAAATTAAAGGAGCCAAACGGGGAGCATTTCGCAAAGGTCGATAAGCATACTTTTCGACAACAATATTCAGTCCAGCACAAAACACCGAACATACAATTAAAGCGACTAACATCACCGGTATAGCAATACCTAAAGGCGCGCCGTCTTGAATGCCAAAAGCCCCGAATACAGTTAGGGAAGCAAAAGCACCCAACATATACAAATCGCCGTGAGCAAAATTGATTAACTCAATAATGCCGTAAACCATCGTGTAACCCAAAGCAATAATTGCAATAAGCGCCCCGTTGACCAAACCCACTAACAATTGTTGAATCAAAACTTCAGGACTGCTGGCTATTTCTCCTAAAATTTTCGGCAAATCAAATCCTGCGATCGGGCCTAACAACAAAACTATATAAGCTACACCTAGATATAAGAGAATACTTTTCCAGTTCTTCATGTTTTTGAGTAATTGGGAATTGGGAATTGGGAATTGAGAATTGGGAATTGGGAATTGGGCATCGGGCATAGGACATTGGAGGGAGAAGGAAAAAGGCATGATTTTTTATTATCCCTTCTTCCTTCTTCCTTCTTCCCGATATCCATTACATCCGTTATAAAATCCGTTGCCGAACTTCCCTCTTCCTTCTGATTAATTATTCCGTCTTGAGCGCATTCACGAACTCCCACTTACCGCCTTTAACAACATTTCCTGACATTGTAGTCAAGCTCGTGTCGCCGTTGGTGTCAAAACTCCAAGTGCCAAGGACGCCGTTAAAGTCTTTAGTTGCCAAGACAGCTTCGCGGATAGCAGCGCGGTCATTTTTGCAAACTTTATTAATTGCGCCGATCGCAACTTTAGCAGCTTCATAGGCGTATGCTGCATAAGCTTCCGGTTCAGCATTATATTTTGCCTTGTAACTTTCGTACCACTTCGCACCCACACCAGTCAATTCTTGAGGAGGCAAGCCGCCAAAAGTAGCATAAACTCCTTCGGCATCTTTGCCTCCGGCATCGATTAAAGCTTGATCTTTAATGCCGTCCGGCCCCATGAACTTGACTGTATCAGCCGTCATCCCGACATTTCTGATGTCTTTAATTATTTGTCCGGCGTTGCTCTGAGTAGTGCCGCCGAAGTAAATCAGGTCTGGATTTAAAGCTTTGATCTTATTCATTAACGCCTTGTAGTCGCTAGCTTTAATATCAATTCCCTCTCTTCCGAGGACTTGAATTCCCAACTTTTTAGAAGTAGCTTCAAAAACATCAGCGATGCCTTTGCCGTAGAGTTCTTGGTCGTCGAGAATGTAAACTTTTTGCACGCCTAAAGATTTTGCCCAGTTGCCAGCTACAGCTCCTTGAAGGTCGTCAGCGGGGACAACGCGGGTGAAATTGCGAGTGCCTGCGGGATAATAAACGTTGGGTTCTTTGGCTTCACCTTTTCCTGGTTTAGTCAGTCCCGGATAAGTGTTGGCCGGACTGATCATGACGATGTTAGCTTGGTTGAGCACGGGAATGGAAAGTTTGGCTGCACCGGAGTTATAGTGACCGATGGCGGCAACTACCGAACCGTCAGCAACGGCTTTGTTCGAGTTGGAGGTTACTTGGCCCGGGTCCCATTTGCCGGCGGCGGCAGTGGCATCGTCGAGCACTTCGTATTCGATTTTGATTTTGCCGTCGCAAGCTTTGGAGTCGGTTTCAGCAAGTGCTTGTTTGATGCCGTTGACCATTGTTTGAGATTGACCCAATGCGCTACCTGTCATGGGCAGCATTGAGACAATTTTGACAGTATTTGGGTCTCCGGGGCTGCTGACTGCGACGGGAGTGGCTGCGGGACTGGTTCCGGTAGTTGTGGCGGTGGGTGCTGGAGGATTTTGACAGCTAGCGCACACAGATGCTATCCCGGCGGCGAGGAGTAATGTCCGCAGCCCCCCGGTGTTGAGATTTTGTGTTGGGTTGGTTTTTGTGGGTGTGGGACTTTGGCCCCCTGACTTCTGGGAAAAGTTCATAGGTTGGTTTGTTTGTTGCTTGCGTCTTAGCATATTTTCACTCTGTAAGTCTGTAAGTCAAGAGTTAGCACAAGTTTAAAAAATTTGTGTCAACTATCAAAAACAGACCTAGAAAGGCAACATCAGGACTTAGGCCGCTCCTGTCTCAGGGGCGGCGGGGGCTGCCCGTACAATGCGTGAGTTCACGATTCCATCGCGGTTAACTAGATCCGCGATCGAAGATTTCAGTATGTGTGTTGACATTGTGTATACAAAAAATTAGCATATAAATATGCTAGGGCTACTGGCTCTAATTACTACTGTGTCTAGCCAGAGGTAACTGTTATGCACCCGCCAGCATCTGAAGAATCAGTCAGCCAGACCCGCGATGTGACAATCAACATTCGAGCTCAGCCGAATCAACGCGCTCTCATCGATCGCGCGGCCCAATTACAGGGAAAGAGCCGATCGGAGTTCATGCTTGAATCAGCTTACCAAAAAGCTCAAGATGTGATTCTAGACCGCTGTTTTTTTGGGTTAGATGAACTTAAATTTAAGCAATTTTTGGCGCTGCTGGATGCACCGCCGACGCCAAATCAGAAGCTAAACGCATTACTAAAAACAAAATCTCCGTGGGATTAGATCGAGATTTAGGCCAACTCTGCCCGCCTGAAAAACTGAACTCGTTACATCAAATTGAGACCTTTGATTCAGGCAACAGTCAGTTAGATGAATGGCTCAAGCGCCGCGCTCTGAAAAATGAGTCAGAGCGGGCTTCACGGACTTATGTTTTGTGCGATCGCCAAGCAGTGATTGCGTACTATTGTCTTGTAAATGGAGCAATAGCACAAACTGCTGCAACGGGTAAAGTCAGGCGCAATATGCCCGATCCGATTCCTGTTATGGTGATTGGACGGCTTGCAGTCGATCGCAACTGGCAAGGTTCCGGCATCGGACGCGCTTTGCTGCGGGATGCAATTCTTCGCACTTTGCAAGCTGCTGAGATTGCAGGAATACGTGCAATTCTCGTACACGCTATCTCCGAAGATGCGAAGCAGTTTTACCAGAAGTGCGGGTTTACTGTTTCGCCGATCGATCCAATGACACTCATGGTGAAAATTAGCGATGCCATTGCTTCACTTGAGCTCAAGTGACAGATCGTCATTTCAAGTTTGAGTTAAATCATCTTGTCACAACTAACGATGCTCTTTCGTCTTATCTATAAATACCTCACAAGTTTCAACAGGAGGTTCCTAGATGAGAATTTTTGTGGCAGGTGCAACGGGGGCGATCGGTCGTCCGCTACTCGCCCAATTGCACAGCGCAGGACATGATGTAGTGGCGTTGACCCGCACTCCAGAAAAAGCACGGATTTTAGCTGAACAAGGTGTGGAACCTGCGATCGCAGATGTCTTCGATGCAGATGCTGTCAAAGCTGCTGTGATTCGCGCTCAACCGGAAGTTGTAATCGAACAACTCACCTCTCTGCCTAAAACCTACACGCCTGAGACAATGCAGGCGGCAGCAGCACTGAACGATCGCATCCGTCTCCAAGGAGGTGCAAATGTCCTAGCGGCAGCGCAAGCGGCTGGTGTGCGTCGTTACATCCGGCAGTCGATCGCCTTTTGGGCGATTCCCGGTACAGGATTGGCCGATGAAGAAACACCCCTAGCCTTAGATGCTTCGCCCGCAGTTGCAGACGGAACCCGCACCCTGAATGAGATTGAACATCGCTTGCTAGGGAACCCCAATCTAGAAGGAATTCTCCTGCGTTACGGCTTTTTCTACGGGCCCGGCACTTGGTACGCAACCGATGGAGACGTTGCCGAACAGGTGCGGCAGCAACAATTCCCGATCGTCGGAAATGGCGAAGGTGTATGGTCTTGGGTTCACATTGAGGATGCGGCCTTCGCGACGGTGGCGGCCGTCGATCGGGGAAATCCCGGCATTTACTTGATTGCGGACGATCGGCCCTTAGAGGTGCGCGTGTGGCTTCCTGCTTATGCCCAGTGGCTCAATGCTCCACCGCCACCGCAGGTATCAGTTGAGGATGCTCTGCGAATCAGTGGTGGAGATGCTGTCTACTATGGCACCCAGTTACGAGGTGTCTCCAATGCCAAGGCAAAACGCGAACTAAATTTTCAACCGCGATCGTTGGAATGGCTTGTTAAAACTGCCGTTGAAAAAGGCCAACTGACAATTTAATCTCGATCGGGCTAACACTAGGAGTTGTTTGGAAAGCTTTCTAATCAGGGAGAAATAAAATGAAGATTGCTCAATATGGAACAACGATCGCGGTCATCCATGCGATCGCAAACGGACTGCATGGTTTAGCGCATTTGCAAATCCCAATTCCCCTCTCTCTCCTTCAGAGTTTGTTTGTGGGTATTGTGATTTTTCTGATTCCCATCATTGCAGCCGTTTTGCTTTGGACACATTTCTATCGCATTGGTAGCTGGCTCTTACTCAGTTCAATGGCTGGATCGATCCTGTTTGGGCTCTACAATCATTTCATCGCGATCAGTCCAGATCATGTGTCTCAAGTTGCCTTTGAAGGCTGGGGTTTGGTGTTCCAAGTCACAGCCATCCTGATATTAATTGTGGATGGATTAGGCTCTGGAATTGGCTTCTGGGCATTGAGAACTATTCAGCAACAAGAGCAGGGGGCTTTATGAGTTCTCTGGATGACTTTAACCACCATCGTCCGTTGCTGTTCTCGATCGCCTACCGAATGCTGGGCACTGTCACAGATGCCGAAGATATGGTACAAGAAACCTTCCTGCGCTGGCAACAGACGGCGAGCTCCACGGTGCGATCGGCAAAGACTTATCTGACAACTATTACTACTCGTCTCTGCATCGATCATTTGCGATCGGCGCGTGTCCAACGAGAACAATACGTCGGTACCTGGCTACCAGAACCGATGTTAACGCAACAATCCGAAAATTCAACCGATCTAATGGAATTAGCAGACTCGCTCTCGATCGCATTTTTAACTGTAATGGAGCGTTTATCTCCGATCGAACGGGCAGTATTTCTACTCCGCGATGTCTTTGACTACGACTATGACGAAATTGCTCAGATGATCGGCAAGAGTCCCACCAACTGTCGCCAAATCCTGCGACGAGCGAAGCAGCATCTTGCCGACCAACGTCCTCGTTTCCCAGTTTCTCGGCCTCAACAAAAGCAGATTACAACCCAATTTTTAGATGCCTCCACCAAGGGGGATTTGCAAGATTTGTTGCTGCTGCTGGCAAAGGATGTGACGTTTTGTTCAGATGGTGGCGGCAAGGTGGTTGCAGTCCTCAAGCCGATACATGGAGCAGTAAAGGTGGCTCGGATGCTGTTAGCCATTCGTCGCAAATGGCTGCTTAATTCTGTCTCTCACTTAGCCGATATCAACGGACAACCCGGCATTATCCAATATCTGGATGACCACATTCACAGTGTGATGACGTTTGAGATTGTGGATGGCTGTATTCAGTCTATTTACAGTGTGCGGAATCCAGAAAAGCTAGAGCGGATTTGCCAGGAGATATCTTTAGAGAAGTAACCGAAAATTTTCGGTGACTTGCTTCAAGTATGAGCCAGCTCATAGAAGTTGTTGAAATCTCATTCTACGATCGAAGCAATGAACTTAGGAAGGTCTTGGATAACCAATGCTGCTGTTCTAAAAAAGACACTAACTCAGGAGATTTTGACATGGATAATATAATGCCTCCCAACAATCCATCTGTTGTAACACCACCCGAAGTTACATTAGTTCCCAATAACTCCCTTTTAACAGAAACCCCTGAAGAGGGACGGCAACTGGCAGTCAAAATGGCACGGCTGATTATCAAAATGACTCAGCCTGATGAAGAAAAGCGCAAACAGTTACGAGAGGTTTATGGCAATGATGCCATGATGCTGATTGCAGTTGGTCACGTTGTCGCAATAGAATTTGCCACAGTCGCTGCTGCCAACAACTACTGGCGTAAGTAGGTACAAGTCAGAACCCCAACTTCTCAGAGAAGTCGGGGATCTGAACCCCTGGTAATGTATTCAATTTTTGACGAATGCACCATGAAAGTTTTGATTCGATTGATAGTTGGTTTTTTTGTCTTCCTTGTAGATGTCGTCTACGGAAATCGTTCCTACCCTCGGTTTTATATGCTGGAAACCATCGCCCGCGTTCCTTACTTTTCCTATCTATCAGTGCTGCATCTTTACGAGACGCTGGGTTACTGGCGCAAAGCAGACTTGTTGAAAGTTCACTTCGCTGAAACCTGGAACGAATTACACCATCTGTTAATTATGGAATCACTGGGGGGCGATCGCCTCTGGATCGATCGCTTCATCGCTCAACACGTTGCCGTGGCTTACTACTGGGTGGTAGTGCTGATTTATATGCTGTTTCCCTCTTACGCCTACTACCTGATGGAACTGATTGAAGGTCATGCCTACCACACCTATGACGAATACTTGAAAACCTATGAAGCGGAACTGAAAGCTCAACCTGCGCCCCAGGTGGCAATCAATTTCTATCGCGATGGCGATCTTTATATGTTTGATGAAGTTCAGACTGCACTAAGTCATGAATTTCGCCGTCCCAAGGTGGATAATCTATACGACGTGTTCGCGAACATCCGTGATGACGAAGACGAACACGTCAAAACAATGGTGGCACTCCAGAAACCAGAAGCGCGGCTAACCTTCAAAAGTCCCCATACGGTTTTTGAAGCAGTAGCTGCCAACGCAGATAAAACGGGTTGGTTGTAGGAGGTGTTATACTTTGAAATTGGATTGCAATTTGATATGAATGATGGCAGTCCAATGAATTCTACAACATTCTTAATAACTATGAAAACACTACTGAAAAAATCAGCGTTACTCCTTGCTCTACCAATCTGTGTCTTAGCTAATTTTTCCTTACCTGCGTCTGCTGATTCTACTGCTGACCTCATCCTCAGTACGAGATGCCAGGGTGGTTACAACATTAATATTTGGAAAAAGAAGGGTTCAGGTGAACTGCTATATCGCTCGACCAGTTCCAACGGTAATTTAAGTTTGGGCGGAGGTACTAGCAAAGCTACAGAAGGCGTTCGAGTCTATAAGTTTAGGAAGGGCAATTATCAATATTGGGTGTGGGATGGCACGTTGGATAGCCCGAAGTCGGGAACTTTAGAGGTGTACAAAAATAACCGTATCTTGATGCAGAAAGCTTGTACGAAAAGTTGAATCCTCTAGCCTGACTAAATTAATCGATTACAGACAACAAAAAAGGAGAATTTTATGACGAACTATGACTACATTGTAATTGGTGCAGGTTCGGCAGGCTGCGTTGTCGCCAACCGTTTGACAGAAGACAGTCAAACAACCGTGTTGTTGCTCGAAGCTGGCAATCCAGATACGAAACCAGAGATTCAAATCCCGTTGGAATGCTTCAACTTACTAGGCTCTGAGGTAGACTGGGCATACTTCACAGAACCAGAACCTTACCTCAATAACCGTAAAATCTTTCATCCCCGCGGGAAAGTCTTGGGCGGTAGCAGTTCGATTAATTTCATGCTTTATGTCCGAGGCAATCCTCATGATTACGATCGCTGGCAAGAATTGGGTAATCCCGGTTGGAGTTATCAAGATATATTGCCATATTTCAAGAAATCTGAAAACCAGCAACGAGGTGCTTCCGAATACCACGGTGTCGATGGCGAGTTGAGTGTTACCGATCTAATTTCCCCGGCACCGATATCCCAACGATTTGTAGAAGTATCTGTAGCAATGGGATATCACAACAATCCTGATTTCAATGGGATGCACCAAGAAGGCGCAGGACTCTATCAGATGACGATTAAAGATGGAAAACGGCACAGTACCGCTGCTGCATTCCTGGTGCCAATTCTCGATCGTCCCAATTTGACAACAACGACAGGATCGTTGGTGACTCGATTGTTGTTTGAGGGAACCCGCGCCGTTGGGGTGGAATATCTATACGAGGAAACGCTGCACCAAGTCCGGGTTAACCGGGAAGTGATTTTAAGTGCTGGCGCATTCGATTCGCCTAAGCTGCTGATGCTTTCGGGCATTGGTAATCAAGAATACCTGGAATCATTGGGTATTCCTGTAGTAGTCGATTTGCCTGGTGTCGGTCAAAACCTCCAAGATCATCCTCTCATTCCTGTGGTAAACCTGGCAACTCAGGATTTACACCCTGCAATCACCAGTAGTATCGTTGAAGCCGGATTGTTTTTGCATAGCGAGGGTAATCAGGATGCTGCGCCTGATTTACAGTTGATCTTCAGCCCTATTCTGTTGACATCCCCTCCTCGTTCTGATTCGGGATTTACTGGTTTAGTATGTTTGATCCATCCTGAGAGTATTGGTAGTGTATCTTTACGATCGCCCGATCCGAAAGATCCACCAATGATTCGGATGAACTATCTCCAAAGTGAATCTGATGTGCAAAAAGTCATTGCAGGAATTAAATTACTCCGCAAATTATTTCAGACAAGTGCCTTTGATGAGTTTCGAGGTGAGGAAGTCGCTCCCGGTGCCGACAATCAGAGTGATGAAGCACTCGAAGCTTACATTCGGGAAGTTTGCAGCACTGTGTTTCATCCTGTCGGCACCTGCAAAATGGGAACTGACTCAATGGCGGTTGTAGACTCTGAACTCCGCGTACATGGAGTTGAGGGGTTGCGTGTGGTAGATGCGTCAATCATGCCAAAAATCACCACAGGAAATACGAATGCGCCGACAATTGCGATCGGCGAAAAGGCAGCAGATTTAATTAAAGCCGCAGGTTGCGTTTCACAGCAAGTACCTTTAGCAATTACAAATTAACAGGGAGTGCGATCGATTAAATAGCCTTGACTGTTTCTTTGCCAACTATGAGCTAGCTCAAAGAAGTTGTTGAGAAAAAGTGTCAGATTAAAGGTAGTTCAAGGTTAGGAGGGTAGTGATATGACTCTCACAAAAGCAAACATCACCGCATCTCAACTAGAAACTCTCGCCAAACTCTACCTGGAAGGCAAGCCAGCCGAGATTTCAGATGAAACCATCACCCAACTTTGTGATTGGCTGATGGGTGAGTTCCAGAGATTGCCCTTAAATCTGAAAATTTCAGATTATATGCGTTATGAAAACGCTGAAGAGATGTTTGCAGATATTAAGCTTCAGCAACTTTGGGTATCCGCTGACAGTTACGATTCTGCTGTTTATCCCAATCCCATTTATGGATTTATTTTTCAGGGAATGCACGATTACGACCACTACTTGACAAATAGTGACTTCAGTTTGGAAGGGGAAATCGCGGCTTACAACCTCACTGCAAAACGTGCACCGAGTTTAGACATCCAAAAGATTCTCTATTCCGAAATTGTACTGCGATCGGCTGCCTATCTTTATTTAAGACATATGGCCGATCCTAAAATAGTTTTTCCATAATTAATTATAGAGGTAAAAGATAATGCACGAATGTCCTTGTTGTTCTGATCCATTATTACGGCACATTTACCAACATGAAATTTGCGGGTTTTGTCCCCAATGTCGGGCAATGATGCCAGCTATTTCCGAAGTAAAAATTACTTCAAACATTAGCATCTGAATGTCAATCAGACCTGCGATGTTACAATTAAAAGACGTTAGCTACAAGATTGGAGGTTGGCTCGCGCATGGTTGAGTTGCAATCAGATTTAGAATATGTGGTGAACGATCGCTTAAAAGTCTCTCTTGATGCGATCACGCAATTTTGCCAGCGCTGGAACATAGTCGAGTTTGCCCTGTTTGGCGGACGTGCTGCGGGATGATTTCCGCCCCGATAGCGATGTGGATGTATTGTCACCTATGAGCGATCGCACAGCCTCACGCTGTCTCATTTATTGGGTATGCAGGAAGAGATAGAGAATTTATTTCACCGTCCTGTCGATTTGGTGGAAAAAAAGCTGTTAATAAATCCTTATTTGCGATCGAACATTTTGAAAACCTATCGAGTGATTTATGCAACAAGCGGGCGATCGGGATAGCGCTTCACTTACAATTCCTTGTGCGAGTTTCTAGGGCGTCGGTTCAGTATTAGGAGTTGACAAAAAAAGGAATTTATGAAATTAGCCAGTGCATGAGTTCGAGTCTA
>NZ_JAUBRK010000143.1:0-3726 GCF_036701825.1 Microcoleus sp. MOSTC5
AATTATGAGTTAGCTCTAGGGGATGAAATTTAAAACCTCTAATTATAACATAAATCTTTTTTGCAAGAGGTCTAGTCAAGCGATGGTCGGAGCAATCTATCCAGAGCAAGCCTCGGCGTTAAAGATGATTTATTGGAACATATACCGCTAAGTTCCCTCTACAGAGATTCGAGGATTATTGCCCAGATATGCGTAGGTTTTTACAAGCGGTGGAAACAGAAGCCGTGGAAACTCAGCGAATCAGATCGGTGAGGAATTCCAGCTAACAATAGTTAAGCGATCGGGGCATCACAAATCATTGGAGCCGACAGAATTGTGATATTTTTGGATTGAGTTAGAAGCGATCGGTTGCCACTCAATTCAGCCGTTGGGCATCATCGAAGATCGCCCGTATTCGGAGTTGTGTTACAGCCTCTACGCTTTTCGGACGACGACAACCTCTTGGGAGATTATGACGCTCAAAACCTTTATTGGAAGCTGCCATTGCGGCGCAGTTCGATTTGAAGCCGACATCGACTTGAGCTTGGGCACAAACAAATGTAACTGCTCGATCTGCACGAAAACGCGGAATTGGAACGCTATCATCAAGCCCAACGCATTCCGATTGCTATCGGGCGAGGGCGATTTGAGCGATTACCAGTTCAATCCAAAGATTGGACATCATCTTTTTTGCAAGCACTGCGGCGTGCGCTCCTTTGCACGCGGATACCACGAACAGATTGGCGGTGACTACGTTTCAGTCCAATTGGCCGCCCTCAATAACGCCGATCCAACGGAACTCATTGAAGGGCCCATTCGATTTTCGGATGGCCGTAACAACAACTGGGGTGCGCATCCAGCCGAGACAAAGCATCTATAGAACCCATTTGAGAGCTAAAAGGCTGCAAGCCTTTTAACCATCAGCCCTATCAAACAAAGATTTACCGGCTCTCCAGGCTATCCGGCGATTGATACAGCTTATATGTCTCAGGACAAGGGTTTCAGCGATTTCCTCAAGAATATTCTGTGCCGATCGATACTGTTTCCCACACAAATCCAAGAGAGCCATAGCGATCGCCACCCCATAACAGTCCTAGAGTTGCTGCGATCGTCCGTGCCCCAATTGTCGCTAGCCCGTGTCACTTAGAAAAGCGGCCAGCCTTTCTGTTGCAGATCCCCCTTTCGGATAAGATTAGATACGCAGCAACCAATGAGGACATAATGTTATGAGCCAAGACGACATTTTTACTAGAGTCCAGAAAATTGTGGCAGAGCAACTGGAAGTCGAGAAGAGCGAAGTCAAGCCCGAAGCCAACTTTGCTAACGATTTAGGAGCAGATTCCTTAGATACTGTAGAGCTGGTCATGGCCTTGGAAGAAGAGTTTGATATTGAAATTCCCGACGAAGCAGCCGAAAAAATTACTACGGTTCAAGCTTCTGTAGATTTCATCAACAGCCAACTTGCAGCTCCAAAAGCATAAAATACCTGTCTTTTCCCCTAAGAGGAGAGAAGTTAGAAAAATGGAAACTCCTCTTTTGTTCTGCGTTCTGGGTGTTTAATTTTTTGAAACTGAAATCATGACAAATTTAGAGCGTAAGCGCGTTGTTATCACGGGTCTCGGCGCGATTACACCGATCGGCAATACCTTGTCCGAGTATTGGGACGGGTTGCTTGCCGGGAAGAATGGTATAGGCCCGATCACCTTATTCGACCCGTCGCGGCACGACTGCCGCTTTGCCGCAGAGGTGAAGGGTTACGACCCACACGACTATTTAGAGCGCAAGGAAGCAAAGCGGATGGATCGCTTTGCTCAATTTGGGGTGTCAGCGAGCAAACAAGCTGTTGCTGATGCGAAGTTTGAGATTAACGACCTGAACGCAGAACAGGTGGGTGTCATTCTTGGCACTGGCATTGGCGGCCTGAAGGTTTTGGAAGACCAGCAAGAGATCTATCTGAATCGCGGCCCCGATCGATGCAGCCCGTTTATGATTCCCATGATGATTGCGAATATGGCCGCGGGCCTGACGGCGATTCATACGGGTGCTAAGGGGCCGAACTCTTGCCCCGTGACGGCCTGCGCTGCCGGGTCGAATGCCGTGGGCGATGCGTTTCGCCTAGTTCAGGGGGGTTACGCGCAAGCCATGATTTGCGGCGGTACGGAAGCTGCGGTGACACCTTTGTGCGTGGCGGGTTTTGCTGCGGCGAGGGCGCTTTCGACTCGCAACGATGACCCGACTCATGCTTCTCGTCCGTTCGATCGCGATCGTGATGGTTTTGTTGTCGGCGAAGGTGCTGGCATTCTGATGCTAGAAGAAATGGAATACGCTCTGGCCCGTGGCGCGAAGATTTACGCAGAAATCGTCGGCTACGGTTTAACTTGCGATGCGTATCACATGACTTCCCCGGTACCGGGGGGGGACGGTGCGTCGCGGGCGATCGCTTTAGCGCTCAAGGATGCGGGTTTGACGCCGGATCAAGTGAGCTATATCAACGCTCACGGCACGAGCACGCTTCCCAACGATTCTACGGAAACCAAGGCGATTAAGCGGACCTTGGGAGACCACGCTTACAAAGTAGCAATTAGTTCTACCAAGTCAATGACCGGTCATCTTTTGGGCGGTTCTGGGGGAATTGAAGCGGTGGCGACGGTAATGTCGATCGCCAATGACAAAATCCCGCCGACAATTAATCTGGAAAATCCCGATCCTGAGTGCGATTTAGACTATGTTCCTCATACAAGCCGCGATCTAAAAGTGGATGTGGCGCTGTCGAATTCTTTTGGATTTGGCGGCCACAACGTCACACTGGCATTCAAGAAGTTTGTTCAGTAACGGCTAATCCGAAAATCGAGAGTTAAAAGGTAAAAAAATATTTTTTTACCTTTCTAGGGTAGGCATCTTGCCTGCCCTAACTTTCTGAAGTATAACCGGAGCGATCGTATGAATCAACCAATTATTCGATTTCTGACAACCAAGAATTATAAAAATCTGCAATTAGATCCATCTGTAAAGTTAAACAACCTTAATATATTTATCGGCTCAAACGGTTCAGGCAAAAGCAATTTCATCAGTTGTTTGAAATTTTTAAAAGATTGCCTAATACCTATTTCCGACGAAACTCGGGGCGTGAGTAGTTTTGAGGATGCTATTTCTAAATTGGGCGGTGATAAAATCTTAGATGTCAATGTTGAAAGTCCAGCAAAGGTCAGTATAGCTTGCTGTTTTTCGCAAATTAACCAAACTGGTAATCTTCAAAAAGACAGCGCAATTCTTGATTTCCAACTTTATACCGATCGACAAAAAGTAAGGGCGAGCATCTCTGAAGAATATCTGTATGGCGGAGAAGATTTGCAGGGAACTTCCACCAAGCCACCTTTCTATTACTATAAATTGCATAACAGAGAATTAAGGCAAGGAGTTTTATCTGTTTACAATTTTCCCGGTCAAGAGCCAACTCATTTTGAAACTTTAGATAACATTCCTACAAGTTCTTTGGGTTTGTTGACAATTACGACACTGCTTGAAAATAGTCAATTACCACCAGAAAATACACCTGTTTACAAAATCAGAAGAGAATTAATTAAATTTATTTTCCAATGGCAATTTTATAATGCCAATAACATGAATTTGAATTTAATTAGAACCGCAGAGCCTAAAATAGGTGGAAGTGATATAGCGATCGCAAATCATTCATAAATCGAGCGAGGGTTCGATCGATCATTAGTTTCATGAGAATTTTGGCTCAAA
>NZ_JAUBRK010000048.1:0-62463 GCF_036701825.1 Microcoleus sp. MOSTC5
TGAATATTTGCCAAAATGGAATTACCGTGCTGTTCCGACAATTGAGTAAATAGTGAAGTTATTAAATTTTCATTCCTAAGTTAGAAGAGAATGATTAGCTGCAACCTTGCCATTAACCATCTTACAAAATAGTCGCTGCCGTCACATACAACGTTTTTTGGCGTTGCTGGATTAAGGTATGATAAGCGCGATAGAGCAATCCTAAATGAGCCGTAATTTTTTTACCCCACCCCAGCCCACCCCTTACTAAGGGGAGGGAGTAAGAAATTCACAAATGATTTAGGATTGCTATATATCTTCATCTCACTCGATCGTAATGATTAATTGAATAGGGAACGGGAACACTATTAAACTTAAGATGTTGTTTCAACATCAATAAACTGACGACCGCAATCTACACAAATGTGATGAGTGTTTACCTCGGATCTTACCGTTCTTACGGAAGTCTTGGGAACAGCATTCAGGACATTGCATCAGGTTTGACCTCCATTTATAGCACCATTATGCAACCCCGAAAATATTTCCTTCTTGCTTCTTCCCTCTTGCTTGTTCCCTCTTCCTTCCACATCCGATATTAATCACCGACTTCCCCGACAACCTCCGCAGCAGCCTGAGTTTCGAGCCAGAGTTTGAGCAGCAAGAACTCCGCCCGATCGCCCAACACAGTCGCAAACACGCCGTCAGCCCCCTCAGACGCGTCAGAAATCCACGTACCGCGCAGAGTCACTTCTACAAAGTCAGCATCAGCAACACAAAGGGCGATCGCATCGTTGTCGTCTCGGTGGGCCTCAGATTCCAATAGAGACAGCGCCGACAAATTCGCCGGCAGCAAAAATGCCGCAGTGCTCGGTTCGACGCTGATGCTTTGACCAACTCGCATAGCCAGCACAACTCGCAGCGCCACTAACTGTTCGGGAGATTGAGCCAAACGCTCGAGGTTAAAGCCCGTTTCAGTGTAAGTCAACTTCAGCATATTGACAGCCCTAAATTTGAAATTGAAAGTTGAAAATTGGTAATTGAAAATTGGTAATCGGAAATTGGTAATCGGGAATTGCGCTGCATGGTATCATCACCTTGATTTTTTGCTCCAAAATTACCTAAAAGCGGAGTTTTTTTGTCAAAAAACCAGGTTGATTCGGTAATAAGTGCGTCCCTGAAAGTTGGTAATTTGTAATTTGTAATTTGTTTTAAGTTTTAAGATTGCCGCGCACAGCCCACAACCTAAATTTTGTTACCAATTACCCATTACCAATTACCACTTACCAATTACCTATTCCCCAATTTGGTATTCGTGCCAAAACAGTTCGGCAAAAGCAACAGTGGGGTGTATGGGGGCCTTCGGCTTAGTTCGCAGAGACATTCCAGCTTCTACGGGAGTTCGATCGCCCTTACGGGAGTTGCACCGTTCGCAAGCAGTCACCACGTTGTCCCAAGTATGCGGGCCGCCCTTCGATCGAGGCATCACGTGATCTAGCGTCAAATGTCGGTTGCTACCGCAGTATTGGCAAGAATGAGCGTCGCGGCGCAGAACTTCCCGGCGATTGACCGGGGGTACTTTCCACAGGCGTTCCCTGTTGCCAAAAGTCAAGCGGATTTGTTCGGGTACGTGGATGCTGCTGCTGGGCGATCGTACCAGCCAGCCGTTGCCAATGCTAAAATCCAGAGGTTCAGCCTTGCCTGTTACCAAAAGTACGATCGCCCGTTTGATGTTGACACGGCTCATTGGTAGGTAATTCTGAGAAAATACCACCACAGATTGCCTCAATACATCAGTTACTACGGTCACGGCTTGCTCCTCCTCATCAATTTGGGATTTTAGATTTGGGATTTTAGATTTGGGATTTTGAATTTTGGGTGCTTCATCAGCATTGGCTACATCTGGTTTTTTGCCAGTTCCCCAAGCCGATCGAATTTTTCAAATATCAAATCAAATGCCCCCGCTTCTCTTACTTAGAAGCGGGGGCTAGAAAAACTGCTAAAGGCAAATTTTCATCCTGTGTTGGTACAGTAGTTTAGCTGTACCTCCCGCTTCGCGTCTCTCGATATGGCTGTGCCACTTGCAGACCGTGCCGGTCTACCTCGTTGTAATTAATTTCTGCAATTTGTCCTAATCCACTATAACCGGGTTTATTTAGGCCCTGGCCCGCCCGCGAGGTCGCTGCAACAGTCGCAAAACCCGTCCTAAAGACGTGCCGTAACGACTCGGAGCGACCCGTGGGGCGATCGCACTTCAGTTGATAGGTGGAGTAGGTGGGGAGAAATTTCAAAGTCGGCAGAAGGTGGTTAAGAGGCTTTCAATCTAGCTGTAAACATACTACACTGATATTACACATATGTCCACCCGTCACGGAGAAAAAATTATGCATACCCTACCTAGAACCTCAACCACCGAAATGGAAGTCACCAGCATTCGACTAGAAAGAGAACTCAAAGAGAGACTTAAAGAGCTCGCGGGCAATCAAGGCTATCAAGCTTTGATTCGAGATTTGCTCTGGAATTACGTGCAGCAGAAGTCTGGAGAGTATCGGCAGATGTTTTCTCGATCGGATATTCGAGCTAGCATTAATGCCACAGCACAGCAGGAGGAACGCTGCGCGCTTACAGGAGAGTTGATTCGACCGGGCGGGCCGATGTTATTAGGCCTGACGATGCACGGGGAAATGGTGCCGCTGAGTATAGGGAGTATGGCTGGATAAACCAGTTTATCGAAAATTTGTCAGAGCGATCGGCCTGGGGCCTTCACCCCAGGCGCTGAAAATCATACTATTTTAGATTTTAGATTTTAGATTGGGGAATGGCTTATAAGATAAGAGTTGGAAGCTTGGCTAGAGTTGCATTGTTTTTGGGAAATGGTATAAAAATACTTCGGACAGTTTGTGATTGCCAACGGTAGAATAAGGGTTTCAAGACGATTCGGCAAGTTCGCTACCAACGGCAAATCGTGGGTTTAAGACTGCGAACTAAAAACAGTCCGGACTATTGTTATAAAATCCCGCAGTATTTAAACAATTTCTATTTAACCAACCACGAAGATGCGTTCGGCGCAGCCGTTCCCGTAGGGTAGAGCGCGAAGAAAGATGGAGAAGAAGATAGCTAATGTCAGCGGTTCGCAATTGTGGTAACGCAGATGCGGATGCTCCAAAACGGGCGGGCTAATGCTAAACTTTCCATCGGGCGTGCCGAACAGACGATCGTACATTTGATGAAAAAAATTAAAGTAATGCTGAAAAACCGCTACTTGACTGCTGCGAGTTCGATCGCCCTTCTCACAATTATTGCCGGCTGCGCAGCTACTGAATCGCCCCAACTTGCATCTCCCTCTCCTGTAGCTGAATCTTCCCCGCCGCCGGTTAAACCAAGTCAGCCTCAGCCCTTAATAATCTCTGTTAACAATCCAGAAACCCCCACAAATACCAAAATCCAGCAATATCTCAACGGGTTGACAGCACAAGGTTTTGCCAAAGAAGACCAAGGGATATGGATGCAATCTGGCAATACTTTGTTAGCCAATCATCAAGGTACAGTTCCTCTGTCAGCCGCTTCTATTACCAAAGTAGCAACATCTCTGGTAGCGCTGCAAGAATTCGGACCGGAACATCAATTTATTACCTTAATTGGTACAACAGGAAAAATTGAAAACGGCGTATTAAAAGGCGATTTAATTGTTCAGGGAAACGCCGATCCGTTGTTTGTTTGGGAAGAGGCGATCGCCCTGGGTAACGCCTTAAATCAAAAAGGCATCAAGCGAGTCACTGGCAGTTTGATAATTGTCGATAAGTTTTACATGAATTTTGAACTTGATCCCCTCAAGTCGGGAGAATTGCTCAAACAAGGATTGAACAGTCAAATCTGGCCGAGCGAAGCCGCCGCCCAGTATCAAACACTACCTCCAAATACGCCGAAACCCCAAATAGAAATTGAGGGTACTGTAAAAGTTTTGCCAGCACCTCCCAACGGCGTTCAGCCTTTAGTAAAACATTATTCTTTACCCCTCGCCGAACTGATCAAAAAAATGAATCAGTACAGCAACAATCTCATGGCAGATATGCTAGCTGATACTGTCGGCGGTGCTAAAACAGTCGCGGAAAAAGCAGCAGCAGCAACCGGAGTTCCTCCCGCAGAAATTAAACTCGTCAACGGTTCGGGATTGAGCGAAGAAAACCTCATTTCTCCCCGGGCTGCTTGCGCCTTGTTTATCGCTTTAGAACGCTATCTTCAACCTTACAGCATGACAGTTGCTGATGTCTTAACTGTAGTTGGAAAAGATAAAGGAATACTGTCAGAACGGCCGCTTCCCAAATTAGCAGTAGTCAAATCTGGCACGTTGGATAATGTTAGCGCTTTGGGCGGAGCGCTGCCAACTCAAAAACAAGAAACAGTGTGGTTTGTGATTATGAATCGCGGGGCAAATGTCGAGACATTTCGCACTCAGCAAGAGGTTTTGCTGAAAAGCTTTTTGAATGAGTGGGGAAGTGTTCAAGTTTCGCCACCCGAATTAACGCCAAATCCTGCTAGAAATAGTAAGGTATCTCGCAGCGAAATCATCAATTAATCGGGTTTGTAGTAAGGACTTTAGTCCTTGATTTTTAAGTAGCGTAAGGTGCGCCACAAGCACCTAGCCAGCTCAGGAGTGCGATCCTCTTCGAGGGCTGCGCTAACGACGTATTTGCGTCATTTTAGGTGTTGGCGATCGGCAATAAACAAGATTTATTACCGATCGCCAAATTCCGAGGAATGCCCTATTTAGAAAGGTGATGAAACACTCTCAGGATAGAAACACCAGATTATTATTACCCTAAAACTTCTCTGTCTCTACAGCTTGCGAAAATAGCCGTTGGAATACTCACAAGCATAGAGTACAGAGACTTTTTCAGGCTTGTCTACAAAAAACTCATCACAAGCACGTTTTACACCAGGCGATTTGAAAGGCTCAGCAGTATGTGGACGTGAAAACACCTTTTCATCATAATAAATGCCAAATAAGCAAATAGCTCCTGGCGTTAGACGCTCGTAAACATGGGGCAGTACATATTTAGTAGAGCTATATAGATCGCCGTCTACAATTGCAAAGCTGATCTTATCTGGAAGACATGAAGGAACAGTATCCTCAAACCATCCTTTATGAATATGTGGTAGATCCAGTCCAACAGCGGAAAAATTATTTTTGAATTCGTCGAGTCTCGCTGTCATCGAACCTCGATCGTATACTCCATCTTTAATATCGTCTCCTTGTAGTTTTGGAAGCCCTTCAAAGCTGTCAAACACATGAAATTGTTTCTCAGGCGCATACTCATGCAGAACTTCTTGGATCACAATGGAGCTTTCGCCAGCATTGCAACCGACTTCGACAACATCACCAGATACTTTGTATGCTGCTGTTTGGCTTGCCAAATGAAAAATATTCATTCGAGCTTCTATACTTGCCATACCAGGCGATTTGGGAATAACTTGACCGTTCAAATGCAATTTATTCAATACCCGATTAGCCAAACGATGGCGTTTGCGTGGAGTCCGGTGATCCCAATCAAAATAAGTTGCAATGAAAGTATTGTTCATTTCGTTTGCTAGATGAAATCGTGAATAGTGGTTTAGAGGATGGATGACTTCACTTAGAATCCTGGCATCAGCAGCATAGCGGTGGAACCGAATTACATAGTTTTGAATAGCGGTGGAAGAAACGTTTTGGAATCTGCTAATAGCAATGACTTTAAATAGAAGAACTGAAAATCCTATCTTTGCAAAGAAGTTGAGGAACACTCACTTCATTGAGACTAGAGATAGAGTACCGAAAGAAAATGTTGCTACCTGAGATACTCCAAATTGGTTTACTTCTATAGAATTGCACGCAATTATGAAATCAAGATGAAATGCCGAGCGCTGCAAAGCATGAAATCATCTCCCTTTCAGAAAAAAGAGGCAATTACTTGAATTCACATCTAAGCTAAAGCCTGATTCTGGGTAGGTTCTCACGTTTTGTCAATTCACCAGGAGGTAAATTATGACGACCAGCCCGCCGACTGAGTGCGATCCTCTTCGAGGGCTGCGCTAACGACGCAGTTGTGTCATCCCTGAGTAGGCGATCGGAAATAAACCTACTTTATTGGTAATCACTTGTTAAAAGAATGGGGAGTTTTCATGTTTAACTTGGCAATTGAATTTAGCCAACTGTGGCATCCTCGTTTTTGGCAATGGATTAGGGCTACATTATTCTGGCGTCTATTTATCGGTAGCGGCTTTGCTTGCGAGGATTTTATAGGCTATATTTTGGGATGTATTATGGACTGGGTTTTGGTGGTTTGCCTGAAGCATAAAATCCTGATAAGACACCAAAAATCCTAACAGGTTCGTAGTAAGGACTAAAGTCTTTTCTTTTGATAACCTCACATATCCTCTTTATCTGGGATCGATCGCCCTAGCGACTACAATGCCGATCGCACTTTCGCCTCTCCTAATATATCTCTGCAAGTCGTAAGCAACTGTTACCTCCCCAGCCGGCGAAGCGTGAATTAAACCCATATTGCCGTCAGCATTGCGGTAGACTAAACCCGTGTGGGTGACATCCAATCCTTTAACCTCCGTGGCTACCGCTACAACATCCCCCGGTTTTAACTGAGAATAAACACTTTTTATCCGATTTGTCGGGATGTAATTAACAGTAGTTTTGGCTAAGTCTGCTTCTTGGCTGACAATGCACTGATAAGTTGCTTCGTCTTTGACCATTTGCGGGTAACTGCTGCGGTGCTGGCTCATGAAATTTAGTGTTTTATTCATGGGCACTCCGCCTAATTCAGCGGTGATATTTTCCAATGTTTGCCGTTTTTGATTGTCGTTAATCCATTCGGAAAAATAATGCAATCTGCTGCAATAACCGTTGATTTTACCGTTTAAATACCGCTGTTCTTCTATGCGATTTACAAAATTTTGATAGTCGTAATCTTGTACTGCTACGCCCCTGGCGATCGCCAAAACGGTTTCTACAAACAAAACGCAATCAAATTTATTCAACGTTACAATCAACTTTTCTTCGCCGGATTTGTCCAGCAAACCCTCGGCGTAGGGCTTTCCTAGGAAATTATCCGCGATCGCCTGAACGATTTCTCCGATCGGTCGATCGTGCAAATTTTGTCGTTTTGCATACTGTACAACCTTTTCAAAACGTGCTATGTCTTCGGGTTGTGCAGCAGTTTCTCTCTCCGTATTATTGAAGTCAGGTCGTCTCGCCAGCACCTCCAGCAATTGGGAATAGGAAATTTCAGGTAAATTCTTGAAGTCCCAAAATATACTCGGGAAACTGGAAACAGTTTGGTTGTTTGTCACTTCCCGATTTGCGCTTTCTCCCGTCAAGGAAAACGCTACATCCGCGCCCTGTCCTGCTGTTTGTCGATCGACAACATATCCCGTAGCAGATAGAGACTGAAATGCCCAAACATCAGGTATCAAAGAATTATTCACGCCGACGATCGCAAATCCCAAAACAGCCAGACTCCAAAAATTTCTCATGTTTTTCAAAGGATTTTGCTTCAACTCAGTGCTATCCTGAAAATTTTACAATTACTCGAAGTCTCAATCAGCCTAGTAGACAGATAAAATTGGCAACAGCGGACTAGATCGATACACTTGTCATTTAGATGCCGCCCTATTATAAACTGATCGTGCGAGTTTGATAGCACAAAACTGTAATGCAAGTAGAACGCCGACGCCGCCCCATCGGGCCCCAACGCCCAATCGAGTCCCGACGCCAAAGCACCGAGCGTCCAGTCCAGTCCCGACGCCAAAGCACCGAGCGCCGAGTCCCATCTCGTCGCCCAATCCAGACCCGACGCCCCATAGACCTCTTGCAAAAGTCGCTCTCAATTCTTGAAATTATCTGGGTTAATCTGCGTTCATCTGCCTGGTATCTGCGGTTGACCGAGCGAGCAAAAATTCATGCAACAGGTCTAATCCAATCCCGACGACGCCAAAGCAGCGAAGGCCCAGTCGGACGCCGACGCCAAAGCAGCGAAGGCCCAGTGCCATCTCGTCGCCGAGTGAGGACGAAATTTTCTCGCTTAAAATACCGTAACATCATGTGCTTAATTGCCGGGGCGATCGCGATCGGTTGGATTGTCACAATACCGTTCAGAATTCGCCGTCCCCCAGAACCGCCAGTCATCTTGGCTCAACAGGCCGTCTCGCCTCAAGAAGCACTCTCGCCTCCGACAATTGAACCATCGGAAAATTTAGCCGATCGTCAAAGCGAGCCTACCTTTAGCTACAACATCAAGACACCTCCCAATCCAGTTTACTCTCAAGAATTGCAAGGGATTGTTGATGAAGCTGTGAAGATTGCAACCAGCAAAGGACTGCCTGCTGAACGGCTATCCATTAGCTTATTTGATGTCAGCAATTCCCAAAGTCACACCTTTGCCGGATATCAAAATCAAACTCTCCGATTTCCCGCTAGCGTTGCCAAATTATTTTGGATGGCAGCGTTTTACGCAGCCATAGAAAAAGGCATCATTACGCAAAGAGAATCTGCCTTTAAAAACGACCTTGAGCAAATGATTCGCATCTCCAACAACGATGCTGCCAGCCGACTTTTAGACAAAATCACAGATACAAAATCCGGCGGACGGCTCGCAGGAGAAGAGTTGCAAACATGGCTGAAAAAGCGCACTCAAATTAACACATTTTTCCAGTCAGCAGGCTACAATGATCTTCGTATAAGCACCAAAAATTATCCCATATACTATTTAAGACAAGAAGGGCCAATCGGTCGCGACTTGCAATTGCGGGGCGATGCTTCTCAGCCGATTCGCAATCAAGTAACTACCGACCAAGCCGCCAGATTAATATATGAAATCTATACTAGACAAGCGGTTTCTAGCGTCGCCAGCCGCAAAATGGCTTACTTGCTAACGAGAGACTTAGACCCCAAGGCGTGGAAAAAAGACCCTCTCAACTCGATACAAGGATTTTTGGGCGAATCTTTACCACCTAATATTTATTTTGGTTCCAAAGTTGGCTATACCTCCAAATCCCGCAGCGAAGCGGCATTTGTTAGAACTTTAGACGATCGCGCGATTTATATCTTAGTTGTTTTCGCAGACGATCCGGCTTATGCCAAGGACGAAACAGCTTTGCCGGCCATTTCCCGATACGTTTTCGATCGGCTAAACGCTCGCGGCCCCAGCACTTTGCCGTGAGATGGAATAGGGCGGGTTGACTGTTGACTGTTGACTGTTGACTGTTAGTCGAAAAACTGAAGGATGGTTGATATCCAATCCGGTAGTATCGGAATTATTCGTCTCTCTTTTCTCTTCCTCTGTTTTCTCGGCGTCAAGAGCGGTTTAATCATTCCAATACAACCGGATTTGATATGAGTATTGAATGTTGACTTGATTTTATAGCAACCGCCAAGACGGTTAGGACGTTGTTAATGGCTGAAACGATTGATTTTATTGCTTCTTCCTTCTTTCTTCTTCCTTCTTCCTTCTGCTATACAATTCCGGCGCAGTCAGAAGTGATCTTACGCACAAACAACGGTTTCTGCGAAAAATGGGTACTGGCGACCAAAGAAACCGATTTTTTGACCACAAATCTACGCTTTTAGGCAAAACCCGCAGCAAGAAACCCCGGCTTCTTATATCCTGTCAGCAAGTCTTAATTAGGTTTGTAGTTAGAAAGTCGTTTTTCTCTCGTCAGCCAAGCGCTGACTATCAACAATCAGTTAAATAATTGATTTACTGGACACAATTTAACTGGGGCGAAAGGATTCGAACCTCTGAATGGCGGGACCAAAACCCGCTGCCTTACCACTTGGCGACGCCCCAACGTCTTAACCTTCACTATCTTAACATTCTAACACAGCAATCTGTCAAGCATTTTGACAATAAAATTTAAAAAATGTTTTTGAAACCGATCGCCTGCAGGTTTATTCTTTGATCTTAGGGGGGCGAGCTACCGGGATTTCAATCCAGAACTCCGCTCCCTGTCCAGGTTCCGAGATACACTTCAAGCTGCCTCCGTGTTTTTCCACCACAATCTGGTAGCTGATAGACAAGCCGAGCCCCGTACCCTTGCCCACAGGTTTAGTGGTAAAGAAAGGGTCAAACAAGTGGCATTTAGCTTTTTCGACCAATCCCGGCCCGCTGTCTTGAATCCGAATCACCACAACTTGACCGATCGACTTTCCTGACTCACCAACCTCCGAGTCTCGATCCACCAACGCAGTCGAGATTTTGATCGTCTTGGGTGCGGGCTGATTTTCCAAAGAGTCGATCGCATTCCCCAAAATATTCATAAATACTTGGTTGAGCTGTCCGGGATAGCACTCTACCTTCGGGAAGTCGCCGTAGTCTTTAATTACCTCAATTCCCGGTATTAGCTCGTTTGACTTCAAGCGGCTCTGCAAAATCAGCAGCGTGCTGTCAATCCCTTCGTGAATGTCCACCGGCTTCATCTCGGCTTCGTCAAGGCGCGCGAAGTTCCGCAGAGACAGGACTATTTTGCTGATGCGTTCGGTTCCTATCTCTATTGAAGACAGAATTTTCAGCAAATCCGGAACTATGAAATCAACATCGATTTCTTCGTTTTTGTGGAGAATTTCGTGACAAGGCTCGGGGTAGTGCTTTTGATACAAGTGCAGCAACTCCAGCAGATTTTTCATGTACTGCTTGCAATAAGTCAAGTTGCCGTAAATAAAATTAACAGGATTGTTAATTTCGTGGGCGACGCCGGCGACCATTTGACCGAGAGAGGACATTTTTTCGTTTTGGATGAGCTGAGCTTCTTTCTGCTGCAAACTCTGCAATGTTTCCGTCAGTTGGCGGGCTTGAGTTTGAGCGGCTAAGGCGGCCGCCCGGGTTTGGGCGTAAAGTTCGGCTTGGTCGATCGCGATCGCCAGTTGATCCACCACCGCTTGCAGCAATTCCACTTCGCTCGTCGCCCATGAACGTCTGCTGCTGTAATGGTTGCAAACTACAGCACCCATTTGACCGGAGCGAGTCTTGAGCGGCAGCAGCAGGTTAGAAACAATCCCGAGACTGGTCAAAAAAACTCGCGTGGGCGGCTCTATGCAGACTGCTGTTGCCGCGTCGCCAATCCGGAGCGTTTGGCGCTGGCTAATTTTCTCAGCCAGCAGCGTTACTTGTTCGATCGGGTATTCTGTAAGCCGCTCTTTGAGTTCGGGATTTGCCGCCTCGTGGGTGATCGCAAAGCTTGGCTCCCCGTCTCGCGAGACTGAGTACCACAAAAAGTAGCACTGGTCAACCTGCAACAAGCTGCGAATTTCGTTGACAGCCGTATCTAAAATTTTGTCGAGGTCGAGGGAATTCCGCATCTGGCTGGCGAGGCCGAACAGCAGGCCTTCGCGGCGGCTCAACAATTCTTCTCGGGCGGTGACGCGATCGATCGCCACGGCGATGGCGTTAGCCACACAGCCCAGAACTTCTAGCGCTCCGTCGCTTGCCAAAGCGCTACTGCACAGAAGCATCACTCCCACCAGCCGCTCTTCGACAATCAGCGGATAGGCAATGGCGCAGAGAGACGGGTTCGACAGTAGGCACACAGGAGCCGTTTGGAGTTTTCCCGGTTCTGCTCGCACCCAATCTTCTCTATCCCCTGCCCACTCTTCGCTGCTGAGTCCTGAATTAGCCTGCAATTCTAACCGCTCTGTCTGCGGGTTGAACGTCCAGATGCTCGCCGCTGTGGCGTCGAGGTACTCTACCATTGCCTCGGTGCAGCGGTTGAGGATGGCCGATAGTTTCCCGCCTTGTCCGAGGACTGCACCTACTTTAGCTTGCAGGGCTCCCAAGCGCGATGGATCTTGTAGCGAGGCTGCCCTTAGTTGGCCCTGGGAGGTGTCCCGGGATCGGGCAACGATTTCTCGGATTTTTTTGGTATCAGGATAGATCCCGATGCTTGCTGAAGTTTCGCACAAATATTGAGATTTGCCGGTTCCCCCTAGCTTCGAGAGCTTTTTTGTTCGGTATATTCTGGTGCCGCTCTGTGGCGTCTGTACCGCACAGAAGCTCGATCGGTTCGAGCCACGAACTAACTGCGAGATTTGCTGGCTCTCAGAGGTGATATCTTCTACTTCTGGCAACTGTTTCTGGGCTTTGACTAATTGCCAGCGCAGCTCCACCAAACTCGCAACTTGCCGACTCAAAGCTTCGATAGCTTCTATGGTTTCTTTTGTCAAGTCTCTCGGCACGGAGTCCATGACGGATAGCACTCCCAGCATCTGCCCATCTGAGGTTACGACTGGAATTCCGGCGTAAAATTTCACGAAGGGGTAGGAAACGGTCAGCGGATGCTCGGCAAATCCCACGTCTGTGGAAGCGTCTCGGACAATGGCGGCGGGCGGTTCCATAAAGGAATTTGCAGGGGGTTCGATCGCAGATTCGGGAGCAACTGGCGGTTTTTGCAGGGGAATTGCCCGGTCAAATTCCGAGTTTGAGTTTGAGCCGACGGCGAACTCTTCGGGAGCGCGGTCGATCGCGCGATCGCAAAAATCCAGGTAACTATCGGCCAAAGTTCGATCGAGACCTAACTGCGACTTCAACCAGTGGCGGTTACCGTCAATCAAGCTCAAGAAAGCAATAGGAGTTCGGCTGATATGAGCTGCCAAACCGACCAAATTGTCCAAGCAAACCTCTGGATCAGAGCCAAGAAGCTGATACAAGTCGATGTTATGGAGCTTGAACACTTTTTTTACCAAGAGGCAAGGTGCTTTTATCATTTGTAACTGCCCGTCTAGTTGGTGGCAACCGCCCTTCTCAATAATTCCCTTAAAAAACAAGCTATGAATTTTGTGCTGGGAGAATGTGGGCGCAAGTCCCGCGCAGGCTGCTTGCGCCGAACTCAGACTAACCTCTTGACTGACAGGGAAACTTTGGAATTATGGGAGTTAGATCACCCCAGATCTAAGACTGTATAAATTATACTTCCAGTGAAATCTGCTTTTGAATACCTCCGGCTCTCTAAATCTAAAAGCCTCTGTTGGGAGGAAGCAGCTTTCCAAAATATATGGCGATTGCTTATCTAGAATTTTTAAATCTGTTTAATTACATTTTAACAGACTTGTTTAATCGTGGGTAGGTGGCTTGCTGGTAGATTTAAATCATTGGCTTGTGCCACAATACCAATGTCCTTTACCGAGCTGTGCCGCAGCCTGCTGTTCAACTACACTTAGGAGATGAACTACAAAAGATTGCTAATATGTTAAAATTTGTAACAATAGTTGGTCAAACTCGACCGTCTAGGGTGTATGGGCTGGGATGCACATTTGGCAACTGTTGTAATCCCCGATCGACCACTCTCCCAATCCCTTTTTTCGAGTTTTAGGTAAAAAAAACAGGGGTAAGGTTTCTACTAACGCTCCAACGGGGTTGGCAATTATTACCCAGAGACAACTCTCAAAGAATGACGGGGGGAATTATGTTTTGTATTTTCAAGAACTATAAATAAACAGGGAGAAAAATATGTGTGCAAGTAATAGTCAAGTACCAACTATTTTGGCAGTTGATGATAGCGTCGTGATGCAAGGACTTGTTAAACAGGCTTTAAGCAAAGAGTTTAGAGTTCTCGTAACCGACAATGCAGTGGATGCTTTGTCAACGATTTATCACGAACAAATTTCGGTTTTGTTGCTCGATGTTTCGATGCCTGGGATTGACGGATTGGAACTCTGCCGCACAGTGCGCAGCTTGCCTCAGTTTCAGAATTTGCCGATCGTAATGCTGACAGCGCGAGATGGAGCCTTTGATAAGGTACAGGGGCGTTTGGCGGGAGCAACCGAGTATTTAACGAAGCCGTTTGATGCTGATAAATTGCGCGAGGTAATTGGTAAGTTTATCAAAATCAAATAATCAGACTTAGAAAAAAAAGTTCAGTTTTGAGTAATTAATGAACTAAAAAGTTGCGATCGTCCTTTATAACCCGGCTTCTTTAACCCGTCGGGGGGCGGGGTATTCTGCACTATTTGGGGGGTTAGTCCTAAATTTTTAATTTTGTCAGGAGTAGAGGAGCGATCGCGCTGACAGGTAGAATATATTGGGCCGCACAGAGGGCGATCGCTTCTTTCGGCATTCCGAAAACAACGCAACTAGCTTCATCTTGAGCAATTGTCAAGCCTCCGAGTTGGGCGATCGCCAACATTCCCTCAGCACCATCTCTACCCATTCCTGTCAGCAAAACTCCCGCCGCAGCCCGACCGTAAACTTTAGCAACTGACTTAAATGTTACCGTTATTGAGGGGCAGTGTCCCGCGACGTGCTCAGCTTGAGAATAAATAAATCGCCCTTGAGAATCCAATTCTAAATGACGTTTTTCTGGCGGAAAGTAAACAATACCAGCTTGCGGTAATTCCCCCAAACCCGCTATTTTTACCGGCAGTTTTGATTCACAACCCAGCCAATCAACTAATCCTTTCAAAAAACCTTCACTGATGTGCTGAACGCAAATTACAGGCACTGGAAAATTAGCCGGAAGCTTAGAAATAATAGTGTACAGTGCTTGAGGCCCCCCTGTAGAAGCCCCTATAGCCAAGACTTTAATAGTTGGAGTTTTAACATTTTCGTTGGAAAATTTGTAATTAGAAACTGGTACTTGGTTGATTTTTACAATTGTGTTATTATCTTCTTTTTGCACCATTCTTTGATGCCGTGTAAATACTTTAACTCCTGAGAGTATTTTAATTTTAGCTATTAATTGATTGGCCATGCGAGCGTAATCTGATACCGACCCGCCAATCGGTTTCGGAAAAACATCCAATGCACCAGCATTTAACACTTGAAATACATTTTGAGTATCATCCGCTTGCACTGAAGCACTAATTACTAAAATTGGTAGCGGATATTTCTTCATTACTTCTTTCGTGAATTCTAACCCGTTCATTGGTGCCATGTTCAAATCAGTACAGATTACTTCTGGGTGAAGTTTAGGTATTAATTCCAGTGCTTTTAATCCGTTGGAAGCGGTTCCTACAACTTGGATTTCTGGCGAGGAATCAAAAATTCGTTTGAGGACGACCGTAACTACTGGAGAATCTTCAACTAACAATAATTTAATGGGCGATAACATCAGTTTATTGGTAAATTGGGAATGGTAAATTGGGAATGGGAAATTGGGCATTGATGCACTGGAGACTGAGCCTTGGGCATTGCTAATGGGTAGTCAATAACAAATGGCTAATAATTAATGACTAATGACTAATGACTAATGACTAATGACTAATGGTTAAACTAACCTTTTTAGTGTCTCTACCAGCACATCTTGATTGAACGTACCTTTAGGAATATAAGCATTTGCCCCGGCATCAGCCCCTCTTTTTCTATCTTCATCCGACGCCAAAGATGTCACTAAAATTATCGGCAACTCACTGTATTCTTTTTGCTCTCGAATCTTAACAGTCAGCGCCAAACCGTCTAAATTTGGCATTTGCACGTCAGAAATCACTGCATCAAAGTAGCGAGTTTTTAATTTATGGAAAGCATCCAATCCGTCTACCGCTGTCACAACTTCGTAACCCGCGCCTTCCAGGATGCGCTTTTCTTGAGTGCGGGTAGCGATCGAGTCTTCTGCTAAAAGTATAACTTGTTTTCGGCTGACCGTCTCAATGGGCGATCGCCCACCAGAAACCCCACGCGGCGAAACTTGCTGGCGTACAGATTTTATCAAATCGTGGGGATTGAGTATCATACAAACTTCCCCCGTCCCGAGAATCGTTGCACCAGAAACATTTCGCACCCGTTTCAGCAATTGACTTTGAGGTTTAATCACCACATCCTGTGCCTCAATCAAAGCATCTATAAATAATCCCAATCTTTCCTCCCCAACTTTCAGAACAATACAAGACATTTTCGGTGAATTTGAATTCAGGGATTCTCCCTCTACTTTTCTGTTGATATCTCTCCCGCTTTCCTGTGTCCACTCCCGATTTTTCGGAAGCCATGCTCTCTTGTTTAATTCTAGTATATCTGCCAAATAAGCAACTGATATGGGCTGACCATTGGCAAGTATAGTTGCCTTACCTTCCACGGTAAAAACATCAGAATAAGCAACCATTTTTGCCGTTTCCACAAACTCAATTGGCAGCCCGTAAGCAAGATTTTCAACCGCAACAATTAATATATTAGCAGTAGCTATAGACGTGCTGAGTAGGAGCCGCAAGCTGCATCCTTTTCCTGATACAGATTCAACTTGAATGCTGCCTTTTAGTGCTTCAACATTAGTCTTAACTACATCTAAACCCACTCCCCGACCCGAGATTTCAGTAACAAATGTTCTGGTGGAAAAACCCGGAGAAAAAATCAGGGATTGAATTTGGCTTTCTGTCATGATGGCGAGTGCTTCCGGCGTGCAGATGTTGCGTTTGAGAGCAGTTTGTTTAATGCGATCGAGATTCAGACCCTGGCCATCATCAGCAACTTCAATAATAATATTACTAGCAGTATGGTAGCCTTTAATTCGGAGAGTTCCGGCGGGAGGTTTGCCGAGCTTTTCGCGTCCAGCGGCAGTCTCGATGCCGTGGTCGATCGCATTCCGAATCATGTGCATCAAAGGGTCTTTCATTTCTTCTAAAATGCGTTTATCAACTAGAATTTCTCCACCTTCGATGATTAATTCAACTTCTTTTCCTTCCCGCTTCGCCAAGTCTCTAACCGCTCGGGGAAATAGATTAAAAATAGTAGACAAAGGCAGCAGTCTGAGAGTGCGAATTCCAGAGCCTAATTCCTCAGCAATTAATTCGAGTCTGGCAGTATCTTCATCAACTCGATTGTTCAAATGATTTACTAGATCTCCCAGACATTCTAAATGCTCTTCAGTCCGCTGGCAATAACTATGTAACTGCATGACGACCGCGTTTTTTTGAAACCCAGTTTCCTCAGCTTCTATCTGATTAAGAGCCAACCGATTTTGTAAAGCTTCTCGGCTCCAATCTTCCCACAAAGCGGTCAGCTTTCCGAGAGCAGCAAGTCGGTGTACTAGCCGAGTTTTGGTAACAGTAAGTTCCCCTGCTTGAGTCATTAAATCGTCTAGATTTTGGGTAGCAACGCGAATTGTTTCAATGCGGTAAGACGAACTAAAGGAACCGTTAACAGTGGGTTGAGAAGCCGATGGAGAAGCCGATGCAGCAGCGGGCCCAGCAGCGGCAGGCAAGTTTTGAGCTTGCTGCAGCAATTCTTGCTCGGATGGTAGCGTCAACAAAGAGAAATTATTATATAAATCAGTGGCGAAAGAAGTTTCACTGTTTGTTTCTGGTGGCGGCGTTTCCGAATCAGTAAATTGCATTTTTACTAATTCTTGTTCCGGTACTTGTGAAGATGCTGGCTCTGCTGTCGGGGGGACTAACTGGGGCTGGTTAGAAGCACCCATCATGCTAGCGAGCACGTAAAATGTATTGACGCCGGAATCTTGGCCCGTGACGGCTTCGTTAACGAGTTTGCGCATGGCGTCTAAACCTTGCGAAAGTCGATCGCTAATATCTAGATTTAGTTGAGTTTCTCCGCGCTTGACACCTCCCAAAATATGCTCTATTTGATGAGCTAAAGATGCTACATCTTTTACTCCCAGCATTCCAGCATCGCCTTTAAGAGAATGGGTTTCCCGCAGCAATTCTTCTAACTTAGCTGTGTCCCTCGGGTGTTGTTCCAAGTACAGCAATCCATCGTCTAGTTTCTGCAAGTGTTCTTGACTAGCGATTTTAAATACATCTCGGAGTTCTTCATCTTCAATCATATATATCTTTCGGTAATGGGTTATTGCTAATTGAGAAGCGGTAATCGGTAATCTAGAAGTTGTAATCGGTAATGGGTAATTCTTTCTTCTATCCGTTACATTTTTTGTCGAACATCTTCCAACATCTGACTAAACTACTGCTTTTAAATTTTGGGCTGCTTGGTTGAGTTGAGAAATGCCGAGTTTGACTTGAGAAATTCCGGTGGCAGTTTCCTGAGCAGCGAGGTTAAGAGAGTTGACAACTTCAACTACATCCTCAATGGCGCTCGCCTGGTTTATTGCTGTACAAGAAATTTGTTTGCTGTTCAAAACAATGCGCTCAATCGATTCTGCCACCCCAGCAAATGCGTCAGCAGTTTTTCTGGCAATTCTTACTCCATTTGCTACAGTTTTTGTGCCATTATCCATCACCGTTTCTGTTGAAATAATCGCTTTCTGGATGTCTGCAACTAAAGCATTAATCTTGCTAGCAGATTCCTTGCTCCGATCGGCTAATTTGCGAATCTCGCTGGCAACAACAGCAAATCCTTTGCCGCTTTCACCTGCTCTCACTGCTTCGACAGCAGCGTTGAGGGCAAGCATATTTGTTTGGTTTGCTAACTCGCTGACTAAACTGGAGATATTGCCAATGCGATCGGTTTGCTCGCTTAAACGCAAAATTTGCTTTTGAATTGCTGCTACCGTTTCTGTCAAAGTTGCCATTTCTTTCAAGGTATTGTCTACAGCTTGACTGCCTCCTGCTGTGAGTTTAAGGGCCTGTGAGGCCCCGAAAGCAGCCGCTTCGGCTTGTGAGGCACAAGCTTTGCTTGATTCCCCCAATTCATCCATTGTAGTAGCAGTTCGATGGACAGCATATAGTTGTTGGCTGGCGATGCGTTCCTGCTGTTCCACGGTGACACCAATTTGCGAGGAAGAAGAGGCGATCGCCCGCACAATTTCATTAACCGAGCCAGTAGTTCGACTAGCTAAAAAAGTGGCGATAACGCTAACAATAGCAGCCGTCATTCCAACTCCAGCAATCAGAGCATACAGCATATCTTCTTGGGGAGCAAATACATTTTTTGTATCGTTGGCAATAATCACGCTCCAACCCAATTCGGGCATATTTTTTAAATTTTCAATAGGAGCATAAGTAATCAGTTGCTTAGATCCATCAATGCGATTGATATCGATAGCACTGTTAATCTTTTTTTCGGCTTGCAATTTGGCAAAAACATTAAATACTGACTGTGCATCTCTGCTCACATCATCAATTTCTGTTGCTGAAAAAAACTTGCCATTGCCGTCAATCAAATGGTATTCCTCTTTTTGAAATTCCTCCGAGTATCTGATTAATTTATCTGTGTTTTCGTAAAAACCCTGGTCTAAATAAGTTGTAGGCGTGCGAGTTCTGATAACGGCAATAGTTTTTCCTGTATTGATATCGACAACTGGTGCCGCTGCAAAAATGGCGTATTTGCCATTGATAAATGACTTCCTGGGCTGCACAACAGTAGGAAGATTAGTTTTAGTTACTTTTTGAAAATAGTCGCGTTTTCCGAAATCTATAATCGGTTCTCCGCTCGATTGCAAAATAGTATTCCCCTGGAGGTCTGCGACTGCAATACTGTCGTAGCCTTCCCCTCCATTTATATATTTATCTAACAGAGCTTGTTTTTGAATGGTTGATGTTTTTTTACTGACTCTGGGGTCGTTCAGTATAGCTAAACTAGCTAGTTCATTAACGTCTAGGTAGCGTTCAAAAAGAAAGTTGCTGACTTCATTTGCTGTAGCGATCGCCCGTAATTCTTGGTACTTAATTACGTAGTTAGTCATGTTCTCGCTGGCAAATAAATAAGTCATCGCTCCTGTCAATAGAACTGGGATTGTACTGAGGGCGATCGCAAAAACAATCGCTTTAACTCTTAAAGACCAGTTTTTAATTTTTTTTATCATAACTTCATAACTGATAACTTATACTATTTGAGATTTGATATTTGAGATTTGATATTTGGAAATGACTAATGAGTATCGGGGCTGGGAGCTTGCCTGCTGCTGCATTTTTGTGGCAAACTATCATAACTGATAACTATTCTAAACAACTGCTTTTAAATCTAAAGCAGCTTCATTCAATTTTTGAGTGCCGACTTTAGTTTGAGCGATACCGCAAGCCGTTTGTGCCGCTCCTTGGTTGAGAGAGTTCATCGCTTCCACCACTTGTTCGATCGCGAGCGCTTGCTGTTTGGCATTCAGCGAAACTTGCTGAGAACTCAAAACCACGTTGTTAATTGCATTAGCCACTCCGGCAAATGCCGCAGTGGTTTCTGATGCAATCTTCACCCCAGCTTCCACAGTTTTAGTACCTTCATCTGTCACCATTACTGTTAAATTAATCGCTTTCTGAATATCAGCAACTAACAGATTAATTTGCGTGGCAGATTTTTTACTGCGCTCGGCAAGTTTCCGAATTTCTGATGCCACAACGCCGAACCCTTTGCCGTGCTCGCCCGCCCGTACAGCTTCCACCGCAGCATTTAGCGCTAACATATTAGTTTGATTTGCCAAATCGCTAACTAAAGTTGAAATATTCCCAATTCGATCAGCTTGCTCGCTCAACTGCATAATTTGCCCTTGCATATCTTGCACTTTAGTTTTCAGCGTTGCCATTGCTTTTAAAGTTTCTTCGACAGCTTTTGTACCTATGCCAGCTAAACTTAAAGCTTGCATTGCTTGAGATTCGGCAGTTTCTATCTGCTGTGAAGTCGCTCTAGAAGATGCGCCCAATTCGTCCATCGTCGTAGTAGTTTGATTGACTGAAGCTGCTTGCTGGCTTGCCATGCGTTCCTGTTCTTCAACTGTTGCTGCAATCTCAGTGGAAGAACTGGCGATCGAACTAATTGCGCGATCTATAGTTCCAACAATTTGTGACGAAATCAGCCAAGCTAGACCCGTACCAAACAGCACTAACAGCACCGAACCAATTACCAGCGTCGATACCAAAAAGTTTAAAGCTTCCTTAGTCATTTGCGTTTTTTGCTTAACCAGATTGAATTCTCTTTCCCGAAATTCCCGGTTCACTTTCAAAAAGTTCTTCACAAAATTTGTGTACTTGCCTGTATTAAATACAGCGGTGGCTTTCGCTGTCTGATTTTGCTCCAATAAGCGAACAATGTCTTTGTTAGAACCCTCATAATATTGGTTGACTAGCTCTCGCATCCTGTGCAAACGCATTCTCTGTTCTCGATCTTTAACGGTCGGCTCTACATTATTCGCCGACTGCCGAGCCAACTCTGCACCTGCGCGAAAATCCGTTAAAAACTCCTGATTTTTATTATTAATTAAATACCCGCGTAGCCCCCGTACCATTTGCTCAGCACCTAGGGATATCTTAGTTGTTTCTCCGACTACCTGCTGTACCCTTTCCGTTTCTTGGAAAGTTTTAAACACCTGATTTGTAGTAGAAATAACTCCTACGGGAAACCCTAAGTATATAGCTGCTGGCGCTAGATATCCGAGCAGCACCTTGTTTCTAATTTTTAAATTGTTTATTTTAGAAAACATCTTTTTTTCCTCAATTTAAGATAGCATTTCTCTTAGTAATGTTGTGACGATGCGATCGTGGTTGGGAGTCGCGCGTTGGCAAAAAAAATTAATCGGCGATTTCTAGGATCGAGGCCGTACAGTGACATTAGAAAATACTATCATAGCTCTGTTCTATTACCCTGTTTTCTTTAGCTTTGGGCTGCGTGGACATCGTTTGTGCAGCGCGACCCTGATTCGCGGGTAAAATCATGTCCCTCTAAATACTTGTCGGCAGCGCGGCGGTTGCAACAACAGAGAAAAACACTCTCAGATAAGAACGATTGCTTCACTTCACTGCGTTGCGTTTCGCTACGCGACATCAAACGCAATGATAGATTGTAAGTAATTTGTCGGCTGTGATATAAAATATTGTTTTAAACTGATATTTTGCACCATTTTGAGCAAAGCCTAACATGGTATAACATTGGTTCTCTGGGCGGAAGTGTAAAAACGGATTTAGGATAACATTTTTTTTCAAACCTCCTCATCAACAACAACTCCCCCTTTTGTCAGCAGTTTACGCAAGTTGAGAACAGCGATAATTTTTTCTTCGTAAAAAGCAGTACCCCGAAGATATTCGCGGTTAGCCGAATTTAGTGCAGCGGGAATAGTCGCAAGCTCTGCCACATTCAAATATATAATATCTAAGATTTCGTCAACAGCTATACCAACGACCAAATCTTCAATTTCAACAACGATCGCCTTAGATAGGGATTTTGTATCCGCCGACATATTTAAAACATTCCGAATATCCACTAGCGTCAGAATCTCGCCGCGCAAATTCATATTTCCAATAATGCGATCGGGAGTACAAGGAACCGGAGTTACTTGGTTAATCTGAGTAAATTCGCGCACTACCTTTAGATTAATACCAAAGTATTCGCCGTTCAAAACAACCACAACCAGCGACAGATTAATTTCCGCAGAATTTTCGCGATCGCCCAATAGCCTCAAATTGTCAGCTCGCTCTCGAAAAATCGCTTTTTCTTCCGGCGTAGCATTCGGACAAAAAACCTGAGGCTGGCTCAAAACTTTAGCATCTTCCGCTAACAATTTTGGCTCTATTTCTAACGGCAAATTTGTGCCATCTACCTTGCCTGCTGCCGCCCAAGAGCCTGCACCGCTTGCAAAAACTGGCATTTCTGGCTCTGTTTTGTCGGGAGAATATCGAATTAAACGATCGAGATTGAGCAGCATGATAATATCGCCTTCACAGCGGGCAAATCCAGCTAAAAAACGATGCGGCGCCCCTGCCTTGTCTCCCCCGTAAGATAGCTGCGGAGTTATTGCCTCTTGGGGGATATACTTAACTTCGCTAACTTCATTGACAATGATGGCAACTCGAAATCCTTGCCATTCTATGACGATCGCGCTATCTGTCAAACAATATTTTTGCCAGAGATATCCCAAACGGAGATTCAGATCCATCACGGGCAGAATTTCGCCCCTGAGATCGATCGCCCCGACAATATCTTGAGGCGCTTCGGCGATTGGTGTAAACTCCGGCAGAAAGAAAATTTCCCGAACGCAGCCGACTTCTACACCGTAGAGCAAACCGTTCTGTTTAAATATAAGATACGGCTTAGTTTCCATATTTTCCCTGAGACTTTATTTACTAGGACTTGCGAAAAAAAAACCCGTTTCTACTATTCTATTGGGTTGGGCAGCGAGGCATCTACAAAGAAACCGGGTTTTTAGCTTGTCCCGGCGGGTCACTTTTGTTGGCTGTACAATTTTACCAATTTTTTTTTAACATCCATCAATACTTGACTCGCTGTCATTTTTCCCTCCTGATCGATCGGAGTATCGGGCGGTAGTTTTTTGAGTAGATCGCAAGATGAGTTGTACATTTTAATAGCTATACTTAGGTTACCTTCTTTATCGTATATATTCCCGAGCTCTAAATAAGCTAAAACAAAAAATGGGCAAAGATAAATAGTTTTTTTCAAGAACAATTTAGCCTTTTCCAAGTCGCCCTGTTCTTCCGCAATGTGAGCTTGCAAATAATAAGGAAATACTGACATAGCATCTGCTTTGCTAGCTCGCTTGCAGTGTTCGATCGCCGGAGAATACTGACCTAAATTTGCATAAATTCTAGCCAATAAATAATTTGCATCAAAAGTCTGAGATTGCAGAGATAACGCCTGTTTAGCATTGTCAATCGCCTCAGTATAATCTTTATTTTTCAAGCATTTTTGTGCTTCTAAAATTAGCATTAAATAAGTTTTTTGCGAGTTTTTTTCTCCAATAGGATGTGAAAATGCCTCATCCTTACGCGCCAAACCTCCCTCCACATAGGGAGTTCCCAGCGTATTTACCAACCCAGTATCTGCTGTTAACAGCGACCCGATATCCCCAAGATTGCCGTTAGCAAAACTAGCTAGCAGGGTTCGCCTCGGTAGCAACTGACTGCTGTCGCCGTCAACTCCTCCTCCCTTTCCCGATTCCCCAAGCGCCAATTTTGCCTTGGATGCTGATGCAATCCAAGACTCTATTTTACCTGGTTCCTCCCCTAGGACATTCTTGGCTTGATAAACAACCGACTCCGGGAAAACCTTTGGTTGAAAATCGTGCATCACGTGATTGTGAACTTCAGCGTGACCAGTCATTAAATATCCTCCAGGTCTCAGCGTCTTGGCAAACTTTCTCAAGACCTGTGAAATATATCGATCTTCAAAATAAACAAAAACATTTCTGCACAGGATCAAATCCATGTTATTAATATCTGTGTAAATATTAGGAAAATTATTTGTTACTAAATTTACACAGCTAAAGCTAACTAATTTGCGCAAATTCCGGTCGATTTTCCAATCGATTTTCAGCCTCTCGAAATACCGCGTTTGCAGTTCCGGGTCAACCAAGCGAAACGACCAAAGGCTGTAAATTCCTCGCTGCGCTTTTTCTATTACTTCTTGATTGATATCTGTACCTAAAACTAAAATATCCCATTTTTCCCAATCAGGAATTAGCTGTTTTAAAATAAAAACTAAAGAATAAGGTTCTTCACCTGTCGAGCAGCCGGCACTCCAGACTCGCAGTGTTGGCTTAATTCCCAATGTCTCGTGCAATTTTATTTTACGAGCTATCAATTCAGGGAAAATAACTTTTTCCAGCAGCGAAAACTGTCCTTTGTCCCGCATGAAATAACTTTCGTTGGTTGTCAGCAGCAACGCGAGTTCTTGCCATTCGCTTTGACTTTCCAGACTCGGATCGGCTAACATTTGATAATACTTCTCGGGAAAGGGTATTTTTACAGCTTTCATCCGAGTCAAAAGTTTTTGACATAAACCCGATCGATCTTGCGGGCGAATTTGTAAACCCGTGTGCGCCGCAATTAATTGAATAAATAAGTTAATTTGTGCATCATTCATATCAACCCTGCTAAATGTGTTGAGATATAATCTGCTATTATCTGGAATTGGTAATGGGGGATTGGCTAGGCATTTGAGCCGATCGCACTCACAAATAAAGATACCTACGCAAATAATATCATGTCCGGTCGATCGACCCCACGATTAGGGTCGGGGCGAGTAGACGCTTAGCTGCTGCCCCTTTTAAAGATCGGGCGCGAACCCTCCCGACAAAAATTATCGTCAATTTAGCTGGCACGATCTCAAAGGCAAAAGGTAGAAAACAGAAGCCAGGAAAAAATTCGGCCGTTTGCCTTCTACCTTCTGCTTTCAAAGGCACCAATCTCCAACTTTACGCTGGATAAATGCGCAGGCGGCGATTCGGTTCTTCCCCAAAACTGTGGGATTTCAGGTGATAGTGTTCCACAAGTTCGTGCTGCATTTTGCGGACGTTGGGAGAACGGGGCAGGAGTTCCACCGGCTGTCCCTTGGGAATGACAATTTGCTCGACTGCCAAGCGGGTTTCTTCGAGAGCTTCGAGCTCGTCAGAAGAACCGCTGCGGGCGAATAAGGCGAGGTCTGCCACTTCCGGGGTACCCGGGTCATCCATGTCCAACAGGCGCCGCAAAGCTCTCGCTACGTGGGGAATAGTGCCGGCCTTAATTGTGTGCAGGGGAACTTGGCGAGTTTTGGCCAAGTGCCTCAATTTCGACTGGTTGCGAACGTTCGATCGCAAAGCCAAAACCACGTCAGCACTCTCAATATCCTTCGTCAGCAGCACCGGCAGGTTCAGCGTCGAAATCACCTGTTCGAGCTGGTGGCGAGCTATGCCGTAAGGATAAACGTGGAGGGGCAAATCTTCGCCGTTAGGGCCGACATTATGGGAATAGCGTCCCGGCTTAGGTACCGGCTCGACGGACAGGGATTCTTCGAGCAGTTGCTCGAAATACCGAGTCTCAGAAACCGGCGCGCTTTTAACAGCCAAGTTCTCGCTGGGAGCGGGCATCGGCACCATTTTGCCAGCACTCCGCCACCCTGAGATCGGTGTGACCGGCCGGATTGCCGAAACCGCAGCCGGGCCGCTCGAAGCTGTTATCCCTGGAAACCGGGCGGGGGGAGCGGCCGACTCGCGCTCGATAATTACCTCTCCAGTCTCGCTGACGCTTCTGATTTGCTGGTTCGGTTCGCGTCCCCGCAGCAGAGTGTCGATCGAATCTGCAACTCGCTCGTGGATCACCCAGCGCTGGCGTTCCAGCATTTCAACGGCAATTTCAAAAGTGGGCGGTGCTTTGCGCTCCAAAACCGTCTTTTGAGAACCGCGGCGCCTTGCTTCGTCATCTCCCAGCGTCACCGCTTGGATGCCCCCAATTAAATCTGCCAGAGTCGGGTTTTTCATCAAGTTTTCGAGCCGGTTCCCGTGGGCGGTACCGACCAACTGCACGCCCCTTTCGGCGATCGTCCGAGCCGCCAAAGCTTCGAGTTCCGTGCCGATTTCATCAATCACGATCACTTCCGGCATATGGTTTTCCACTGCTTCGATCATGACTTGGTGCTGGAGTTCGGGACGAGAAACTTGCATTCTGCGAGCTCTGCCGATCGCCGGGTGCGGGATATCTCCATCTCCGGCGATTTCGTTGGAGGTGTCGATAATTACCACCCGTTTTTCCAAGTCATCGGCGAGCACGCGGGCAATTTCTCGCAGGGCCGTGGTTTTGCCCACTCCGGGGCGGCCGAGCATCAAAATTGACTGACCGGTTTCCACCAAATCGCGGATAATGCCGATCGTCCCAAACACAGCGCGGCCCACCCTCAAAGTCAAGCCGATAATCTCGCCGCTGCGGTTGCGAAGGGCGCTAATTCGGTGCAGGGTTTGCTCGATACCGGCTCGATTGTCGCCGCCGAAGTGGCCGACTCGCTCGATGCAATAGTTGAGGTGTGCCTTGGAAATCGGTGTTTGGGAAAGAGGTTCGGCCAAGGATGGAAAACGAGCTTCTGGTTGGCGGCCCAAATCCATAACAATCTCAATGAGATTGTTGCGCTGCGGGTGCTGCTCTAAAGGCTGCCGGATCTCATCTGGCACGATGTCTAATAATCTGTTGAGGTCGTCTGTAATCTGCATTCGCCTCGATGTGTTCGGTGACGTTTTCAACTTTTTAGTCAGTTGTCAGTTAACAGTTGTCAGTTGTCAGTTGCCAGTTGCCAGTTGTTTTTTACTTGTAACTAATGACTACTGACTAATGACTACTGACTAAAATTCTTTGAGCTGGGAAACTAGAGAACGAGCTAAACTCACGGCCTCCGAGAGAAGTTCTGGGACGGCTTCGAGCTGAGGTAGCCGAGATGTTTGAACTCCGGCTGCTGGCCGCGCGACTGCCACCGGAACCGCACAGGCTCGATCGGTCTGCATTGTTTCTAATTGTTCTAAAATTGGCGACAGCAAAACCCTGGCATAGCTGCCGTAAGCTACACCTGCAATGTACGGGACAGGGGGAACTGACAAATTTTTCCCGCCATCCAACAGCAGTCCGCCGGCTCTCAGCTTGCTGACAGTGTGAGCATTAGTGCCGCCGGCAAGTTGCACGTATCCCGGCAACTGGGCCGCCAAAACTTTTTGACCGAGTTTGACCGCGGCTCTAGTAGTTCCTGTTCCGATATCTCCGCTCATCGGCCTACCGTCGGTTTGCCAAATTAGGGGACAAGGAAGGGGGGAAATTATTTGATAGAGTGTCCGCAAATAATCAATCAAACCGTCTCCATCGGGGCAACTAATTGCTATTAACTTGAGTTGATCGACCCAGGGAGCTATGCTCGACCAAAGTCGCCCAAAATCTGCCTCTCTGCCTACTTGCGTGTGGATTTCTAGGGCGTCCGCACCGGATTGCAAGATTAAAGGTGCGATCGCGGCGGGAGCAGACACGTAAGAACGAGTATAAATTAGTTGGCTCGGACAAATCGGCAGACAGCGACCGCAGCCATAGCACTGCTGGTCTATCACCCCGGAAAAACCACTGCCAGCACTCTGAAAAACGATTGCTTCGGCTGGACATATTTTTTCGCACGGCCGCCAGCAGTCCGCCGGACAATCGGCTGGGTTGAATTCGGCTTTGCGAAAATGCGGGTCTTCCCCATCATTTAAACTCACCATCAGCAACGGCAACCCTTTGCCGCCAAACCTGCGGTTGTGAGTTCTTGCCTGTAATTCGCTGGCCACTTGTAGGGCTTCTTTCGCTGCGGTGACGGCGGCGGGATCTGCCGCGACATCGATACAGTCAGCGCCTGCTAAGGTGTAAGCCAAGGTGAGATTCCGTACAGCAGGCAGGTGTTGAAAGCTCGCCCCACAGATCAGCTTGAACCAATGGCCACTTTTTAATGAGTTTAGGGGATGATAATGTTCTGTCACCCTTATATGCTAATCCTTTCAGCTAAAAATTACGAGGTGCAAATTTCTACTTAATTTTAAAATTTAGGCGGGTACAAGCTGGAAACGCTACTGATAGCAGTAGCTCTTGTGCTATTGGCTCTATATGTAGAGTTCTGCCTTAATTTTTTTTCCTAAATTTGATTTTTTTGAGAACGGCTGCTGAGGGGCGATTGGGAGATTGGGCGATCGGCTTGAGTTACACACAGACTTTAAATTATATCATAGTATGGTGATTTAGGCAAGGAAAAAGTACGCTAGAGATTTTTTTTGAAGTTGCCGTGCAGTGGCAATTGCCATAAAGTTCGATCGAGCTTTGAAACCAATCGACCAACCGCAGATGAACATTCTCATCCCTGAACAGAAGCTAAATTCATCTGGGTTAATCTGCAATTCAACGAGCTGTACTACTTGCTCAGCCGTTTGTAAACCGTAGCCAAAGCATGGCTATCCCCCACATTTCCCGGAAACAAAACAACTGGCAAATTGGGAAACAGAGGATGATTAGCCTCGGTTTTCACCACCGAACAACCTGCGATAATTTGACCGATTTGCCTGACACTTTTCAGCGACAAACCTGTACTCAAAACATCATTGGAAGTAATGCCGCCCTTGCTAATCAAAAACCCGATATCTGCCGGTAGTCCCCGCACGATATCCATCAATAAAGCAGAAACCGCCTCTCCAAATTTTAACCTGACTTCCGCATTTTCAAATTCGAGTTCCTTGCGGCTGGTATAAATTACAGGCGTTTTGCCATCGGCATGAGCAGTGCGGACTTTTTCGAGAATTTCATCGAGCATTTGGGTGCGATACTCGGGTGAATCTTCTAACAAGTGAGATACATCTATTTCAATGCTAACTATATTGGGTTCTTTTAACAAGCGCTCCAATTGTTCCGTAGTTTTCTTAACGTGGGAACCAACTATTACTGCACCCGGTTTGCCATCCCTCACGTATTTTGCCATTTCGTCGGCTGCTACTGGCTGCGGGCCGAGGTTAGCTAAGGATGTTAAAATACTCGCTGCGCTGCGGAATAAAAACTTTTTGCCTTGACTGACTGCATTGAGAATGTGTTTGGCAAATGTGTCTAAATCGCCTTGGCTTTGGCCGTCAACAACCGCACATTGGTTGTCTGTCATGTCCATCAGTCGATCTAAACTTCCGTAGCGAATGTCTGCGAGTAAAATGCGATCGACTGCATCAGCAGGGATGCGACCTTTGGTTTTTTCTTCTACATAGTCTGGCAGGTAACTGTGACTGTACCCGAAGACTGAATCTTTGGCAAATTCGGTTTCGTGTACTGGTGTCGGGACGCTGTTAACTATTAGGTAGTGCACGCTGTGGCGGGTAATTCTGCCTCCTTCAAAAAAGGCGGGAATTAGAAAATGGGCGTCGAAGGGGCCGAGTTCTTCGGCGATCGCGTCGGTTTCGATGGGATAGTGACCGCGCAGGGTAGAATCGGAACGGCTAACTATTAGGAAGTCTTCGATTTTTTCGCTGGCGATCGCCCTTTTTAGATTTTGGCACACTTCGCGGGTGACGGAGGCTGCTTTTTCTGGAGTTAGCGATCGAGTATTTGTCAGTATGAAGAAAATCGGGCACTTGTCCCGCAGCCCCAAACGCAGGGTGTCTTCGTCCCAACGTGTCAGCAGCAAGCAACTGTGCACGGTTTGAGAACCAGTCGGATCGTCGTCGAGAACTATAATCTTGGGTTTAACAGAAGACATACTGACCTGGTTGTTAACATCACTTTTCCAAGATATCCTTACCTGTTACGTAACAGGTAAAAATTTACAATAATTATGATATTTTTTTAACTATTCTCATAACTCCTAATTTGGAGAATGTGTTTGAGTTCGATCGGTTCATTAAGGTGCGCGTTGCTACAAAATAAGGTGCGCCGAGGCGCATCCTACTAATATTTTCCTTTTTTTAATTAGCACCGTTTCGATCTTGCAACTTTTTCATTTCTGCTTGAACTCCCACGGCTACCTGCAAAGCTTCGTTGAGCAATCGCCCTTGCTCGCTGGCTCGATCGCTAATTTGCAGGGCATTCAAACTTTTCAAATTATTGGCAAACAATTCGGAGTTAGTATCGACAAATTTTTTGTTTTCCCTGAGAATTCTCTCGGTTTTCAAAGCTCGAACTAAATCGTCTCTGATTAGCTGCAAGGCTTCAATAACTTTTGCTCGATCGCCTATTTTGACTTCCGCATTGCCGGCATCTTCTATCCGATCGTTAATGGCGATCGCTTCGATTATACCATTATAGCGATCGACATCATCAAAAAGATTAATTAAATGTTGGTTTTGCCGGCTGCACTGAATTTTCCACGCATCCTCAAAGATTAAACCGACGATCGCAGCGAAGTGGAGGGCGAACCACAACAAATAAGCTCTAGGAAATATCGCAACTAGCAGCCAACAACTGATGAGAACCAAAACAATTAAACCGACTGTTTTCAAAGCTTCGCGGGCAAACTTAGTCGCTGTCGGCGGCCGGTATACGCGATCGGGCCCGACGCCTGTGAGGTGCTTGAGCTCACCAACAGTAATTTCTAATCCCTGAATGTCAGCTCGCATAAATCTTCACAAATATTTGTTAATTATAAAGTTTTGTAGTAGAACAAGGGGCTCGTCTACAATAAACCTAACACTTTTTTCAACCAAAACTGCACTATGTCCGCACGTCCTATATACCTCGACAATCACGCCACAACCCCCGTAGATCGACGGGTACTTGATGCGATGCTGCCGTATTTCACCGAACAATTCGGCAACGCAGCCAGTATCAACCACGTCTACGGCTGGGAAGCAGAAGCAGCGGTAAAACAGTCACGACAAATCATAGCAGAAGCGATCAATGCTTCTCCAGAAGAAATTGTTTTTACCAGCGGTGCAAGCGAAGCAAATAACTTAGCGATCAAAGGCATCGCCGAAGCTTATTTTAGTAAAGGAAAGCACATTATCACAGTAAAAACCGAACACAATGCAATTCTCGACCCCTGTACCTATTTGCAAAAATTGGGGTTTGACATTACTGTTTTACCCGTGAAAAGCGACGGGCTGATTGATATAGGCGATTTGATCAAAGCGATTCGCGCCGAGACAATTTTAGTTTCAGTGATGACGGCTAACAACGAAATTGGTGTCATCCAGCCGATCGCAGAAATTGCAGCAATTTGTCGCGGAAATGACATTCTTTTCCACACAGATGCGGCACAGGCGATCGGCAAAATTCCCCTCGACGTAGAGGAGATGAATATCGATCTAATGTCCTTGACAGCCCACAAAATCTACGGGCCAAAAGGGATCGGTGCTCTCTACGTCCGCCGCAACAAACCGAGAGTGCAGCTAGCGCCACAAATGCACGGAGGAGGCCACGAACGGGGAATGCGATCGGGAACTCTCTACCCACCGCAAATAGTTGGGTTTGCCAAAGCAGTAGAATTGGCAATTGCAGAAATGCAGTCGGAAACCGAACGAGTGGTTAATTTGCGGCAGCGTTTGTGGGAAAATTTGAGTGAATTGGGCGAGGTTTTTCTCAACGGTCACGCTACGAAGAGATTGCCGGGGAATCTCAATATTAGTGTAGCCGGGGTTGACGGTCAAGCGTTGATGTTGGGTTTGCAACCGGCGGCGGCAGTTTCTTCGGGTTCTGCTTGCACTTCGGCGAAAATATCTCCATCTCATGTTTTAGCAGCGATCGGGCGATCGGACAAATTAGCTTATGCTTCAATTCGGTTTGGTATTGGTCGGTTCAATACCGAAGCAGAAATAGATGCAGTTTCCCAACACGCGAGCGCAACTATTACATCTCTCCGACAAGCACAAAAAGTCAATCAATTTTAGATTTTAGATTTTAGATTTTAGATTGGAGAATTGAACATTAGGAAGTAGTTTTGAGTTTTGAGTTTTAAATTATTTAACTTAAAACTCAAAACTTTTCCTCTTTTTATCACGGAGTATAATTGGGATCAACCCATTATTTAGAACCAAATACCTCGCGCACCCGATAAATCGGTTTTCCCTGCGACTCGTGATAAGTCCGCATCATCACTTCCGCCAGCAAACCAAAACAAAATAACTGCACGCCAGTTAACAGCAAAACCACAGCCAAAATCAGCAAAGGACGGTTCCCAATACTTTGACCAAAAGCCAATTTCAGGAAAGTCAAATAAATCCCTAAAACCGTTCCCAACGTCATAGAACTCAGTCCCAAAAGTCCAAAAACGTGCATCGGTCGAGTCAGGAACTTTTTCATAAAAGAAATAGTTAGCAAATCCATCAACACCCGAAAAGTCCGCCAAATTCCGTACTTACTTTGACCGAAACGGCGGGCGTGATGTCGCACCGGCAGTTCCGCAATTCTCGCCCCTTCAATAAACGCCAAAGCAGGCAAAAAGCGGTGCAATTCCCCGTAGAGATTCAAGTCTGCTACCAACTCGGATTTATAAGCTTTCAAAGAACAGCCGTAGTCGTGCAAAGTTACGCCTGTAACGCGACCAATTAACCAGTTCGCAATTTTAGAAGGAATCAACCGGCTGATAGTATTATCCTGCCTATTTTTCCGCCAGCCGCTAACTAAATCGTAGCCTTCATCTAACTTTGCCAACAACAGCGGAATATCAGCCGGGTCATTTTGCAAATCGCCGTCTAGGGTAACAATAGCACGACCGCGAGCGCGATCGAAACCTGCCGACATGGCAGCAGTTTGCCCGTAATTGCGACGCAAAATTACAGCACAAAGGTCATCGCGAGTGCTGGCTAACTGCTGTAGAAGTTCAGCAGAACCGTCTTTAGAACCGTCATCTACACAAATAATTTGATAGCTGAGTCCAGATGGTTGGATAGAAGAGGCGATCGCCTCAATCAAATGAGGCAAACTTTCCACCTCATTATACACCGGCACCACCACCGAAACATCCAGAACAACCTCAGCCTCAGCTTGCTGTCTCGCCAATTTTTCCAAAAATAATGCAGCGTCCATTTTTTTATTCGATAATATTAACAGTCAACCGTCAACAGTCAACCGTCAACAACTAACTAGGTTGATAACTTGCCACAACTTTACCATATCCCCGCAATTGCTGGTAATAAGCTTGACTGACTAGATCGCCATCCTCCGACAAAACATCGATACCGATACCGTTGCGACCTTGTGCTTTCCCCGAACTGTGAATGTAGCGATTATCTCCGAGATACAATCCTACGTGATTTGCTTTTTCAGGAGTACCAAAAAATACTAAATCCCCCGGTTCTAAAGCAGTGATACTAACAGATTTAGTAAAAGCTTCCTGCTGATAAGCATCCCTCGGCAACCAAATGCCTGCGGCCACAAAAGCCGCTTGCATCAAGCCCGAACAATCATAATTTGGCCCGACTGTACCGCCCCAAAGATAATAATTGGATTGGTTCATAGCCTCACGAGCGAAAGTAATTACTCTTGGTAATTTTTCCTTGATATCTGCCTCAGAAAGCACCAGAGGATGATACACTGTTTCTGTCGGATCGAGCAACTCAACATCTCGAATATCCAGCCATCCCGGATAATCATCTTCGCACAGCCGCACCATCACAGCCGTTGTATCCCCCTCAACAACCGAGTCTATGCCATTTCTCCCCCCCGACCTAAGCTGGGGGGGGTCAACTACTCGCAAATGTCGCCCCAGCGCTGCTTGAGTTGCCAATCGATCGCACTTTGGGGAATCGTAAATATTTATGTGCGATCGCGCCCGGTACTCCTGAACATCAGATAATTGATAATTGGCCATTGCTAATTGCTCACTGTTTGCTGTTAATTGTTCGCATTTAACGATAGATTGCCATTAGCTGCTAGCCGTTAACCGTTAACCGTCAGCCATTAACCATGACATTTTTTCACAAAGACGAACAATTAGAAACCCTCGGCAGTAGCATTATAGACTCCGCATTGTCAGAATTTACAGGATTAAGTGGCGATCGTACAGCCATTACCTGGATAGTCTACGATCCGCCGGTGCGAGTCAATACAGGCGGCGCCCTGAGCCCAGAAGAATTTTGGAAATATCAACCGCGAGGTTTTAGCGCTAGAGCTTCCGAACGAATTTATCCAGCCAGCATCGTCAAATTATTCTACCTCGTTGCCATCTGGGAATGGGCGCAAAAAGGCATGATTCAAACATCGCCAGAATTAGAACGCGCCGTCCGAGATATGATAGTTGATTCCAGCAACGACGCCACCAGTTTAGTAGTAGACGCGCTCACCGGCACCACCAGCGGCCCAGAATTATCACCAGGCCCCTTTGAAACTTGGAAACAGCAGCGAAACATCGTCAACCGTTACTTTCAATCATTGGATTGGCCGGAATTAGAAAATATTAACGTCAATCAGAAAACCTGGTGTGAGGGCCCCTACGGTCGCGAGCGAGCAGTTCTGGGAGAATTAATGGAAAATAGAAATATGCTGACCACAAATGCAGCGGCGCGTTTGCTGCACACTATAATCGGCGGCGTAGCTGTTTCTGCCCAAGCATCGCAAGAAATGATGGGTTTAATGAAACGCAGTTTAGATCCAGCAGAATTAGAGGCAGATCCCGAAAATCAAGTAACGGGTTTTTTAGGCGGGGGATTGCCAGAATCAGCAAAATTGTGGTCAAAAGCAGGACTGACAAGTCAAGTTCGTCACGATGCTGCTTATATTGAAATATCGGGTTTGCGGCCGTATTTGTTGGTTGTATTTACAGAAGGGAAAGAGAATAGCAAGAATGAAGAAATTTTACCTTTTATCTCGCGGCAATTTGTCGAAGCAATGAAGGCACTGAATTAGACAGTTCTGGACGCAAAAACTGCTTTGCAACACTATTGTTAGAGGTAAGGTGCGGTATGCTTCGCCCTACAGATAGAGTTTATGCCTAAGTCCTAATTAAGTTATGGAACTATCGTCTTACTCTCATGCTATGCGTAAACGTTCAATATCCCTGATTGGTGGCGCACCGAACATACGAGAATACTCGCGGCTGTAATTGTGAGGCAGGGCTGCGATCGCCCGATGGCGTCGGGCCCCGCAAGCTACGATTTTATTTGCGATCGATCGACCCGATGATGTTGATATCAGCGAAATCATCGTCAGACCAACAGCCAGCCCTTACTAAAGCACCACACATAAATCGCCAAAAAGAAAAAGCAAATGCTAGGAAACACTTCTATTGAACAGAATCGATCGATGCGTCCCGGTTACGGACTTGCCGCTTTAAGCCGAGGCGAACCCCTCGTTCCCTGGGCATTGCAGCGCCGCGAATTGCGACCCAATGACATCGCCGTCAAAATTCTGTTTTGCGGCGTATGCCACAGCGATCTGCACGCAATTCGAGGGAATAGCCGTTTTCCTTTGGTTCCAGGTCACGAAATGGTAGGCGAAGTCACGGCGATCGGCGCGAATGTCACAAAATTCCAAATCGGCGATGCTGTAGTAGTGGGTACGATCGTCGATTCCTGCGGTCACTGCTCATCGTGCAAGCGACAGTTAGAACAATATTGCCTCGAAGGGGTGACAACAACCTATGACGGCATTGATAGGCACGACCGCAGTATCACGCGCGGAGGCTACTCGAACGAATATGTCGTCGATACCCATTTTGCCTATCACCTTCCCGCTGGTCTCGATCCGGCAAGCGTTGCACCGCTGCTCTGCGCGGGCGTAACAACCTGGTCGCCACTACGCCACTGGGAAGTAGGGCCGGGTAAAACAGTTGGGATTGTCGGGTTGGGTGGACTCGGACACATGGCGGTGAAATTTGCTCGCGCGCTGGGCGCTCATGTCGTCGTATTTACGACGACTCCAGGAAAGCTGGACGATGCGAAGGCGCTGGGAGCAGATGAGGCAATCCTGTCCACCGACAAGGCGCAAAGGGCAAGTCAAGCATCCCGCTTCGATTTTATTCTTGATACCGTTTCATCTCGCCATCCCCTCGACCCCTATCTGCGATCGCTCAAACTCGACGGTACGCTATGTTGTCTGGGCATTCCCAAGGACTTGGATTTTAGCCCCGTCTTTCTGACGATCGGACGGCGGCGGTTAGCAAGTTCAGGTGTGGGAGGGACGCTGGAAACGCAGGAGATGCTGGACTTCTGCAGCCAGCACAACCTCGCAGCCGATGTCGAAATCATTGCGGCGGAGGATATCAACGAGGGTTTTGAACGCCTGGAGCGAGGAGATGTACGCTATCGTTTGGTAATCGACATGGCTACGCTCAATGCGCCAACCGAGGACATTGCCCGATCGTGAAACCGCAAGATGTGGCAATGCCAGAATTCCGCCGATTGTGCATTCGGGCGAATGCGATCGCCCGATCGATCTTATTTGCGATCTGCCAACCTGACTGTGTTGATATCAGTGAAATTATCGTCAGATATACAGCAAGTCCTTACTAATGAAAAAAAGAGCTTAAATCACATGGCACATCTTCTTCAAATTGATGCAAGTCCGCGCGGGAATCGATCGATCTCGCGGACGCTTGGACAAGAGTTTATTGACAAATGGATAGCGGTTTATCCCAACGATACAGTGACTTATCGCGATCTCGGACATCATCCTGTTCCCCACGTCACCGAAACATGGATTGCTGCTGCATTCTCACCATCCATCGAGCATACGCCTGAACTAGCAGATACCATCCGCATATCAGATGAGTTAGTGGATGAATTGATTGCAGCCGATCGCTATTTGATTGCCACACCGATTTTCAACTTCACGGTTCCATCCACTCTCAAAGCATACATCGATCAGATTGTGCGGATCGGTCGCACCGTTGTGATGGATGGAAATAATTTCCAAGGACTCTTGCAAGACAAAAAAGTCTTAGTAATTGCGTCTCAAGGAGGTAATTATCAATGTGGGACTCCCGATGCGGCACTCAATCACCTCGAACCTTATTTAAGGACTGTTTTTGGCTTTATGGGGATTACTGACATGAGCTTTATTTACGCTCATAGTTTGCATAAACACCCTGAAGCCCGCGAAGAGGGACTTGCCAGCGCTAGGGAATCTATTCAAGGCGCGATCGATCGTTGGTGACATTTAGATAGCAAAGAAATCGAAACATGGAAGAATTCGATATGAAAGAAAAACAAAAAATTCAAGGGGATGATATCAAATTCGGTAGCATCGAAATTAATATTACTAATAGCCCGGACACCGCGAGTGCCGTGTCCCTACAATTAATCCGGGTAGTCCAAGGGCACTGCCGTGTCCTCTATATCATTCCAGTGTGTAACTGAAATTGATATGACGAATCTCATACCCTCGATCGATCAAATATTAAATAGAACGGAGAGGGGGGGATTCGAACCCCCGAAGGATGATAACACCCTTAACAGATTAGCAATCTGCCGCTTTCGACCACTCAGCCACCTCTCCCGATGACAGCAACTAATCATAGCACACACATCTAGCCTTTGGCAACCCCTAAATTCAAATAATCCTCAATCCCTGACGCTGTATGGAAGGAAGAAGGGCACAACACGAATTTTGACACGGATACAGGATGTAAGAGGGAAGAAAAAGAAACTATTCGCAATGCCCGATGCCCGATTCCCAATTCCCGAAATCAAGACTACTCCCCAAAGCCCCTAGCCTTCAAGTGTTTTTCCCAACTAAAATTGGAACTCAAAAAGAACCTCTTAGTATACAAATATCCCAAGCGGTACAGGTGAGCCTTGCGATCGGCATCGAGATTAAAATCCGTCGTTGTCACCCCAGCTTCAGTCACATCAATATTAATCACCCTGCCTTTATCCATCTCCCGCTGGTGATAGCGGTCTCTTGCTTTCATCATTGTTCTGAACATCGCCGCCAGCATCGACAGGGGAGTATCAATCTTAACTTTAGTCTCAATGCCGGTATCGACCAATCGAAACCCAAAGGTAAACCAGCGGGGCATAGCGGGAGTCGAACCGACGGATTGTTTGTCATAAATCCACAGGGGGAAATTGCTCAAAATTCCGCCATCGACAATTAAGTCATCGCCCAGTTTTCCCGGTTCAAAAAATAGGGGAATACTCATCGACAACCGCACAGCTTCAGCTACGCTAAAATCTTCGGGATTTGCGAGTCGCAACTGCTGGTATAAAGCATCTGAATCGGCAGATTCCTGCCGTCGCAAGTCGTCGGGGATCACCAACATTTCACCCCGACTGAGGTTGGATATTACTACTTTTAATTCCCGGTCTTTTACGATTTTTTTGACATCGGCAAAAGTGTGCAAGTTACCTCGACCGAGCATTGCTTCCAGCCACTGCCGGAACGGTTGCGCCGAATATTCTCCCATCTGACGGCTAACTGTTAAGAAAAGTAGAGTCCAAGCAGGAGATTGCAAATCGTCTGCAGGGTCGCCGTTTAAAATTAGAGGACTGTTTTTTTGAGTTAAAAATATGCTGTAATCGAGCTGTCCTAAAATTTCCTCTAAATCATCAATTGACAAGTCGGTTGCCAAGACTGCGGCAGTAATTGCACCGGCAGAAGTGCCTGCCAATTTTCGCCAGCGGATGCCCAAATCGTTGCAGCATCTGAGTGCTCCTAAAAACGCAACTCCGCGCACGCCGCCGCCTTCAAAAACTCCGTCGGCAAAGATTTCACCGGTTTCGTCGGGAGGCGGAAATTTGCTGAGAATTGTTTGTTTTTCGGTGGCGGTGATCCTGACACCGGGTTCTTGTAAAATTTGCTGCGGATACCACTTGCTCATGGGAAATACCTCGGATAGAGTTGCGATTTTAGATTTTAGATTGATATCTATTGTTCTTGATTTTTGTGGGCATTCATGGCTTCTTTGACGTGTTCTTGAACTTGCGATCGCACTTGTTCGTAAGCCACCGACGCGCACCAAGGCCGGAGAGATAAAACAGTTGTGTCTGGAGTAATCTCGGCTACCAAACAAGTCGGGGGCGGATTCTCCAAAACCAGCGGGTGAGAGTGGGCAATTTCTAATAACTCAGCTACAGTTGGACGGATCGGTCGATCGCCAATATCAATTTTCAAGTCTACTCGCCTCGTTCCCATTGCCGTTGTATTTTTCAATGTACCGTTAAACAACTGATTGTTCGGGACAATAATTTTTATGCGATCGTCTGTCACCACGGTTGTTGAAAAAATCCCGATGCTGTCCACCACTCCCTTAACATCGCCAGCTTCAATCCCATCTCCGACTTCAAAGGGGCGCAAACTAATCAACATTACCCCAGCAGCAAAGTGCGACAAAGTATTTTGCCACGCCAAACCGATCGCCAAACCCGCCGCACCCACCACCGCAACCACACTGGTAGTTTGAATTCCCAACTGACTCAAAGCGGCGACTACTCCCACTACCAAAATCGTAATTTCAGCAGCTTGAACTAAGAATTTCCGCAGCGTGGCTTCGGTGCGACTCAGTGCTCGGCGAGTCACGCGCCCCGCAAAGCCGATCGCAAATCGCGTAATTAACAAAATGCCGATCGCCCACAGCAGTTGAGGTACTATTTTAAACCCCAATTCTACGAGTTTTTTCGAGAATTCTTGAGCTACTTCCAAGGCTTGTGTTCTTTCTGCATTTAGCTGAGAATAGAAGGTTTGGGCTATTGGTAAAAACGTCTGAATAACTGTCATGTTAATTTTAGATTGGTAATTGGTCACTTGTGCTGAGTGTAGCCGAAGTATGGGGCCTTGGGTATTGGTAAACGCAGTCTCAGTTTTCTGCATTAGTCCCAGAGTCCGACAGGGGTTTTCAACTCCTGTCTCATAACTAAAGTCCTCTAAAATAAGACTAAAATCAATAATTTTATCGCTCAAACTATTGAGTCGGTTTAAACGGAGATATTGCACCATTATCAATAACCCTTATATGGGCGGGCTCTCCTGCCCACCCCACAAGAAAATGCACTTGTTGTGGAACAGGCATCTTGCCTGTTCTTGACAATGAAGCAACATCTCAGTTTAAACCCACTTTAGCGATGAGGCAGGGGTTTAAACCCCTGCCGGACTACTGTTAATAGTTTACTGCTACGCGGGGCAATCGATGTTTAAAACCGCAGAGAATTTCCCACGAAATAGTTCCTAAAGTCGCCGCCCAATCGTCAGCAGTAATTTGATTTTCCCCATTTTTGCCCAATAGCGTCACCACTTCACCCACTTCTAAATCGGGAATATCAGTTACATCCAGCATTAATTGATCCATCGTCACGGCTCCCACTTGCCGCACGAATTGACCCCGGACTAAAACCTGCATTTTATTAGAAAGATTGCGCGGAATACCATCTGCATAGCCGATACCAATTACGGCAATCTGTGTCTGACGCTGAGCTATAAATTGATAGCCGTAACTGACGCCTGTTCCTGCTTCAATTGTTTTCACTTGCGTTACCCTAGCTTTTACCTGCATTGCGGGCTTCAAATTGGCGCTCGACTGCAAGTGAGGAGCTGGATAAAGACCGTAGGTAGCTAAACCGACTCGTACTAAATCGTAGTGCAAATCGCGGTCAGCGAGGGCGGCAGCAGAGTTTGCCAAGTGGAGGCGAGGGGGGTTAATTCCTGCTATTTTAATTTGCTCGATCGCCCGTTTAAACCGCTGGTGCTGCTCTCTCATCACTGCGGGATCGGGACTGTCCGCTGTCGCCAAGTGAGAGTAAATGCTGGCTAATTTTAAATTGGGCAAGCGCTTGACTAATTGTACAAATTCTGTTGCTTCTTGCCAGGGCGTACCCAAGCGAGACATTCCCGTATCTAACTTAGCGTGAACTGGCAAAGATTGGTTGAGAGTGGCGAGAACTTCAGAAAAAATTAGGGCTTGTTTGGCAGTACAAATAGTGGGCTGCAAGTGCCATTGGGCGATCGCCTTTACCTGTTCCGGTGTATGGGTTGCCCCCAACAGCAAAATCGGCGCTTCTATCCCAGCTTCTCGCAATTCTATTCCTTCGGGAATTGTCGCCACTCCCAGCCAACTAGCACCTGCTTGCAATGCTATTTGACTGACTGCAACAGCACCGTGTCCGTAAGCATCCGCTTTCACAACTGCCATCAGTTCTGTGTGGGGAGATAAGAGATTTTTAAGCTCTTTTACATTGTGAGTTAAAGCTGCTAAATCCATTTCTACCCAAGCCCGCTGGCAAAGTCCCCCGTCACCGTCCCCCAGCACCGTCTGGCGGGATTCTTTTGTCGTTGATTCTGCGGTTGTTTGTTCCCTACTCCACATTGTCGATCGCTCCTACTTGCTTGCACGCTTAAAAACTGCTCTAAAAGCTGCTCGGATATTTTACCCTAAGTTTGATTATAATAAGACTTTTTTTAATCAATGTTATACAAGTTTAAAAAAAGAATGCAACTGCAGGCAAGCTGCAAACCCATATTGCATCAGTCATTCCCAATCTAAAATCTAAAATCTAAAATCTAAAAGGGTATTAACTGGTGTATCATAACACCAAAAATACCCGGTAAAAACTATGGACGGACTGGCCTACCTACATTTAGCTGAAACTTGGGAAACGGCTGCGGGTCAAACTCGATCTACCAACTCAAAAAAGCACCTGAATTTAGCCTATACTTCTTTACTTTTCTTTACGCTCGCTCTCACAATTTTAAATTTAGTCAATCCCGCACTCGCCATCAAAAAAGGCGATTCAGGCCCAGAAGTAGCCCAACTCCAGAAAACTCTGCAAGCAGCAGGATATTTTAGCGGTAAGACTACAGGATTTTACGGTTCTATTACCCGGGCTGCTGTGAAAAAGTTCCAAGCAGACAACAACCTGAAAGTAGACGGAATTGTCGGCCCTAAAACCTTGTCAGTGCTGAAAGGTAAGCCGGAAATCGCCAGCATTGAAGCTGCGGAAAAACAATCGCCAAATGTCGATCGACCTTCGCCATCTCCTAGCGCCACAGAAAACACAAACCAACCCGAAGATACAACTAACAATCCGCCTCAAGAACCTCTATTTCAAGAACCATTTTTACCACCATTTAAAACAGAAAATCCCGAGGAGAAACCAGAAAGTGAATCGCAACCCCAAAGGCTAATAAATCCTCCCGACAACACTCAAGGAAAAATGACCTTGAAAAAAACAATTTACGGCAACATCTCGCCCAAATCAATAGTTTATTCGGGAGATGGCTTGTTTTTTGCTCAAAACATGATGTACAGCCACACAATCACAGTTTACGACAGGAACTTTAAATTAGTCAAGACTATTCCCGATACAGTAAACTTGTCGAAGTTCGGCTTTTCTAAATTCAAAGGCAATTATCAAGGTTCTCCCGTAGAAGCTGCTTTTTCAACTGACGGCAAATATGCCTACGTATCCAACTATCAAATGTACGGTTCGGGGTTTAGGAATCCCGGCAGCGACAGGTGTTCTCCAGCGGCAAAACACGACCAAAGTTTCCTGTACCGCATCAATACCGAAACTTTGAAAATAGAAAAGGTAATTCCTGTAGGTGCAGTTCCGAAATTCAATGCTGTTTCACCTGACAATCGCTTCGCGCTCGCGAGCAATTGGTGCAGTTGGGATTTGAGCGTAGTTGATATCAATAAAAATCTCGAAGTTGAGCGGGTAAAACTGGGTGCATATCCTCGGGGTATTGTTGTCACTCCCGACTCAAAAAATGCCTATGTTGCCGTCATGGGTTCTTCCGATATTGCAAAAGTGAATCTCATAGACTTTTCGGTAGAATGGCTGAGAAATATTGGCAATGCGCCGCGTCATTTGACGATCGACCCCAACGGAAATTATCTTTATGCGACTTTGAACGGTGAAGGAAATGTGGCAAAAATTGACCTAAAAACGGGTGAAGTGGCGAAGAAAGTTAGGACGGGAAAAGCGCCTCGCAGCATGACGATTTCTGATGATGGAAAACTACTTTATGTGGTCAACTATTTCTCGAATACTGTTAGCAAAGTTAGGACGATCGATATGAAAGTGCTGCAAAAAGTGAATGTTAATTCAAGTCCGATCGGAATTACTTACGATCCGGAAACTAATCAGGTTTGGGTAGCTTGCTATTCGGGCAGCATTATGGTGTTTCAAGATTAATTTAGCTGCTTCGCAGTAAGGGCTGGAGTCCTGACTGCAAACAATAGCGATTAAATGTGATTTTGGGGCGGCCTATGAGCAACGCCCCTAAAATACTATTTGGACAACTTTAAAGGCTTCACAACATACTCCGAAGACTTAGCAGGTACTTGACCTTTTTTGGCCATAGCTTGGTAAATCATGGCTGCTACTTCAGCGCGAGTTGCTATTCTATTCGGCTGCAAAAGTGTGCGCTTCGGGTGGTTGACAACAATACCAGCTTCTGTGGCTGATGCTACTTTGTTAACTGCCCATTTCGGCACCTTTGCCCTGTCTGTATAAACTTGTAAAGTTTTGGTTGCTTTTGTTGATGGTTTCAGGCTCAAACCGCTTGCTAAAGCTGCGATTACTTCGACACGCGGAATCTGTTTTTCGGGACGGAACTCATTGTTTGGGTATCCTTTAAGATATCCTGTTTTGACAGTGTGGTCGATCGCAGGAGCGACCGGACTCTTGTCTTTTACGTCTTTAAAATCAATCGGTTTTCGGATCGGTTCTTTGTCGTCGGACATTCGCTGAATTAACCGCGCTAGTTCGGCTCGCGTCATCGGTTCGTCGGGACGAAATTTGTTGTCGGTGGAATCAGCAAAAATTTTCCGAGCGACTAAAGCTACAATGAACGGACGCGCCCAATATTTGTCTGGAACATCGGATAATATAACGGGCCCAACTTTGGGTTTAGTCGCTTTCGGTTTGGTAATTGCTGGAGCGGGAGTCGATCGCACAATTGGCTTGGGAGGAACAACGACGATCGCCCCCACCGGAGGAGTTGCCGGTAAAATCGGCCCTAAAGGTGCCACAGGTGCGACATCCGGTTCTGAGGGAACCAGGGTTGTAGCGGGAGATCGCAAATCCGAATTCGGCGGTGCAGGCGTTAATATTCCCGGGCTCGCGGGCGTAACAGCAGGTTGAGAAAAAACGGCTGGAAATTGCCAATTTCTGGCATTCAATCGATCGGGATTTTTACCTGTTACCCAAAATAAAATTGCTCCCATCGTGCCGAAGGCAACCAAGATAGCAATCAATTCATCCAATCCTAGAGGGTTTCTTTCCCCTGACGGGGGTTGTGAAGAAGACATATTGTCACCTACATATCAATGTAGAAATTAAATCACATATTTTTTGGGTCTGGTAGTGACTGAAATAAATAAATCAACTATTCCAAAGTTCTCACTGTCAATACTTGCGGTGGCGTGGAATCGGGAGGATAAATAAAATCAACTTTTACCGATCGCGTTTCTGTCGCAGCTAACCTCAACTTTACCATCGGTTCCACAACTTGACCGACACGGTGCCACAAATGCACGTAGCGAGTTACATCGTAACCTCCATCATCTCGGTAGCGCAGCCGCACAGTACCTCGAAAATAAGGAAAATCCAGCGGAGGTTGGCGAAACCGCAAGCCATTTTTTGAGAGTTTATCTTCTTTTAAAGGCGTTTCCAAACTCACCGCTATTGTTTGCGGTTTCTGTGCCGTGTTATGCAGTGGCAGACTCAGATTGTAGTGTACGCCGTAATTGCCGTGGGCTTCGTAAGCGGTGTCGGGATAGCGCGCCAGCATTTTTCCGGCTTGCACTTGTTGGGTTCCCAAAGTACCCCCGCGCAAGGTAGAGATCGCATAGGATATAGCTTTTCCAGTCTGGGGAATTGCCAGATTTTTAGCATCGCGATCGACTAATTCCGCTTCCCATCCAGAACCTTGCTGCACCCCTGCCACGCGGCCGTAAATCAGGCTTCCCGAAGTCGCGTCGGGGGGAGTCGGGGTTTTGTGGCGGGGGCCTGCCAAACCGCCATTATTCAGCAATTGCTGCCATTCTTCCAGAGTGGGCGCGCGATCGCCCCCATCAGCATTTTGAGGTGCATACATTGCCAAAGTAGCGGCATAAACCTTGCCGCTACTTTTGAGGCGCACAAAGGTAGAACGACCATTTATCGGCTTTTCCAGACCCCGCACGGGAATAGGGCGATTCATCAACAATGCGGTTTCTCCCGGTGCAATCAGCAGTTTTTCCGGAAAATCCGGCTGCCGCATTCCCCGCAAAACGCTATCGACAGCGCGAATCCCAGGGCCGGAATATACTTCGCCGTTGGGACTCTCACTTAGTGCTGGTTTTTGTTTGAACGGTGCGTCTGGTTCCATCAGGTAACTGGCTGCCTGTAAGACTTCCACCGTCACGGGTTCGGAGCTGGGATTGTAGAGCAAAGCTCCTATATACAGCGTGCGTAAATTCGGCGGAGTGTGAGAAAAGTGGTGAGCAAACAGGTTGAATTGCCCTTGAAAGGCAAAGTTCAGGTGAGCTGCGGGGACTTTTTTGCCGTCTGGGGGAAAGGTTGAGAGCAAAATGCCTTCTTTTTTGACCCATTCGGGACTGTCGCTGTTGAAGAGGGGGATGCTGTCGAGTTGTCCGGGGAGCTCGCGCACTTCCGTAGCTTGTACAATTTCCTCGGGTGCTGGTTTTGCGGGAACAGATTGTACGGGTTTTTTGACGTACAACAATCCGCCGACTGCACAAAGGACGATCGTAGAAATACCAGCAATTCGAGAAAAGAGATTTGGTTTCTGAATCATCAAAGTTAACTGTCAGCCCAATCTCTGTACATCTTCGACCGACAGCGACAGCGCCTGAGCCACTTGCTCTACGGTTAAACCCATTGCCAGCAGTTGGGGAATCGCATCCCGTTGGGTTTGTTCTGCGCGATCGGCTCGCTCTCGCTCAGCGTCAGCGCGTTGGCGTTCCTGTTCGGTATGGAGGCGTTCTAGTTTAGCTTGTTCGCTACCAGTTAACAACAAATTCCCCTGATTATCCCACCAACGCAACCATCGCTGATGCTGATTTTGATAGCTACCTTCCCACACACCTAACTCTACTCCCATCAGGTCGATCGGATAATGCCCGCGATCGTTTGGTTGCAAACGGCGATAACGAGTATTCACCCAGTTATAGACTTCCAATTCGCTCGTTTTAATGATGTATATCGCATAGTAAGGAATGTGAATAATCTGCTCGTATACCCAAAACTTTCCGGGTTTCTGGTTGATACCTTCTGGTAAGCGAGATAAGGGAGTATTGTTTCGTTCTTCTGAGCCATTACCACTAGCAAATTCGATCGCAATCAATGGCACAATATACTCGCGCCAAATCACGTAAGAGCGGCGAATTTCCCCATCTATTAGGGGCGGAACGTTGGGAACGTAGAACCAGTCAGGCGCTTCGGCTCCCTTTTCGGGAGGGTCGGTTTCGCGCCAGTAAATGCCACAATCTTGCCCTATAGCATATTGTCCGTCCGGGTGGAGGGTTTGCAGTGTAGTTTCCAGGGAGTCGGTGAGTAGGATACTCTGGGGATGTGCTAGAAAGTTATGTACAAAAGTGCCGTCGGAGTCAGGTAGTTGGGTGTGATCGGGAAAGGCCGGGGGTAATGTTGTGGGGTTGAGGTTTTGGGTCATGTCAGCTATCCGATGGTGAAAGGACAGATGCTTTATTAATTACAGCGCAGTCTGCGGTATTTTTCTATAAATTATGATAGATTAGGTATTGTACCGAAACGCCGATAAAATTCTAAGTTAGACGGCTCGAAAAATTGAGTAGATGAGTTATTTTTAGCTTATGCAAACAGATGTTATTTCCAACACACGAAATCTGATTCTACCTCAACCAGTTTCCACTCTGGAAGTTTCACCCACAATAGAAACTCAATCGAGTGTTGTCATCGTTGGAGCTAACGGTTCAGGGAAAACACGCCTTGGGTCTTGGATTGAGCTGGAGTCCCCACAAAAATCCTTCGTGCATAGAGTCGGAGCGCAAAAGTCCCTTTTGATACCAGATTTTTGTTCTACATCCTCCATTGATATTTCTGAAAACACTCTTCTCTATGGTTTACATCAACCTAACGTATCTTCGGAACATCTACAGAGTTACAAAGATTCTTACAAATGGGGATCTAAACCAAGTACTCATCTCCAAAATGATTTTGATAAACTGCTTACCTACCTATTCACAGAAGAGTTTGATAAGAGTACAAAATATCGTCAACTTAAAGCTAAAGGAATCTCAGAACCCCCTCCAGAAACCCGCCTTGACATAATTAAACGTATTTGGGAATTTGTTCTTCCACATCGCGAGCTTAGTATTGGAGCCGGGAAAATTGAAGTAAGTTCCAGAAATAGTACAGGAAGTTCATATCATGCGTCTGAAATGAGTGATGGGGAGAGAGTCATCTTTTACCTTATTGGACAGTGCCTTGCCGCGAAAACAAATGGAATAATAGTGATCGATGAACCTGAAACTCATATACATAAAGCTTTGCAAAGTCGGCTGTGGGATGCAGTTGAGGCAGAAAGACCAGATTGCCTTTTCGTGTATTTGACTCACGATTTAGATTTCGCAGTAACACGCTTGGATGCTATTAAAGTTTGGCTGAAAAGCTATGAAAATAATCAGTGGGATTGGCATTTAATACTTGGGAATGAAGATGTCCCTGAACGTCTTCTCTTGGAAATTATTGGAAGTAGGAAACCTATTTTATTTGTCGAGGGCGATCTAGGTAGTCTAGATTATTTCTTCTTCTCACGCTTATTCAAAAAAATTACCGTTACTCCATGTGGTGGACATGAGCAAGTTATTAATTCAACTTGCTCATTCTCAAAACTTAAAAATCTTCATAATCTGGAGTGTAAAGGCATAATTGACCGCGACTTTAGGACGGACGAGAACGTTGAATATTTGAGGCAACGAGGTGTATTTTGCCTTAATTTCTCAGAAATTGAAAATTTACTGCTTTCAGAAAATGTCCTAAGTGCTGTGGCAACTATGTTAAATAGAACTGAAGATGCGGCTCACCTCATTGAACAAACTCAACAGTTAGTATTCAATCTCATGGAAAATCAAAAGGAACGCCTTGTTTCAGCGATTGTTGCAGCGCGTATCGAATATATTTTATCTAGATTTGACGCCGAAGCTTGTGGTGAACCAGGACTAATCAAAGCGTTGGATGATGTTACAAATGGTATCGACATTCCGGGTTTGTATGAAGAGACAAATAACTTGGTAGAAAATATTCTTAGAAATAAAAAATATTCTGAAGCACTGCGTTTATATAATAATAAGGGAATCTTAAATCAAGTATCCAGTTTGTTCGGGTTCAAGGCTAACAAAGACAACAATGAGTTAGTAAACTACATAAAGCGGCTAATCAACAGTAGGGATAATAGAATGATTATAGAGGCATTTCTACAAGCAACTCCTGAACTGGTAAGCCTCAGTTGATTTAGCCCCAAACACTCCAGAGTACGATCGATTAGATGTACTCAGCACCTTAGTGGAAGCCTACGAGAAGAAACACATTCCGATCGCAATCCCCGATCCGATCGAAGCGATTTATTATTACATGGAAACTCGCGGATGGTCTCGTCGCGATTTAGAGTCATGTCTCGGTAGTCGGGCTAGGGTATCCGAGGTTTTATCTCGTAAACGTTCCTTGACATTGGAGATGATTTGGAAGTTGAATCAAGAACTGGGGATTCCTGCTGAAATTCTCATCCAACCGTATAAGTCGGGAAAAATCCCCGCGTAACAATATAACTCGATCTACCTTGGTAGTTGTAGGGTGTGTCGCTGCAGGAAACTTCCCACTAAGGCGCAGATATTCGAGGGCGACGCACCCTACATTCTTACCGCCTTCTGCCACTCCCGAAAGAGCCGCTCCGACTTGGTTGACGAGAACTCCTGCCACTACCAAAACTCGGACTCCGCCTTTGCTGCGGGGAAGTTGAGTTGGGCGATCGCCTCAAAGTGCTGCCGCCGTAACCCGAACCGGTCGATCTATTATTGGCATTTGGACGTACTGAGGGTCTTACTGGCTGGTTAGATGTGGGCGATCGCAGGCGGCCGGTAGTCCTTAAAACTTGACGGTTTCTCACCTCAGGAGGCGGAGTTCGGTAGCGAGTTTGATATTGGTTAACAGCTTGGCTGTAAGTATTGCCATAGCCGCCATATCCTGTCATAATTCCCGGCTGATAGACTGGCGGCATATAATATTGCGGTCTAAATAACAAACTGCCGATCGCCTGACCGGCTATAGCCCCAGCAAACGGTGCCCAGAAGCCAGATTGCTGTCTCACTACTACGGTTTGGGGCTGACCGGTTTGAGGGTTATTGACAGTTTCAGTCACGTTGTGAACGTACTCAATTTTAAAATCTTCTGTCAAATGCAAAACCGCTTGATTGTTATTCACATTTAGATAACTTTTCTTGCCTGCCGATATTTCTTCATCCGTTAAGCGAGCCATTTGCAAATCCGTAGTGCGGTAAACTGGGGGACTGCCGGCGGGAGTATTCAGCAACATCAAACTGTATTCACCATTCGCATCGTCGTAGGTAGCTTGCTGTACGGGATATTGACCTTGAGCCAAGTTATTGTTGGCAGCAGCAGGACGCACCGTGTTAACATTACTATTTGGAGCTGGATTGGCAGGAGGTTGTGGGGTAGGAGAACCGCAGGCGGTTGCCGTCCATAACAAAGTTAAAGCCATTAAATAAATTGTCAGTTTTCGCAGCATCATAAATAGTTATTGGTAATTAGTAAGGAAAAAGGAAGAAGCAAACAACTTCTAGCCCGGCTTCTGTGAATTGCGTGTCCTGAATCAAGGTAATTGGTAATTATCAACGACTCGATTTACATTCTATCGCTAATCCAGCTTGCAGTCAGGACTTGATTTCTTATTTATTCCCAGCTTGAGGAATTCCCTCCTCACTACAAACCTGTGTTATTTTCCCTCTTTTGCGATCGTCCGCTTGGGGTGGACATCGTTTTTATCGGAGCGAATTCTCTTCGCCGCTTCGATCCTTGGGGTTTTTCTAGTTTTTAAAGGGGAATGAGTTCGGGGAAATTGACCAACACTTGGTCGTTGGTAAGTTCGTCACCCAACTGTGCGGGAGAAAAGTGAACTTGCACAGCTCGGAGCCTGTGCTGGTAATTTAAATTAATCAGTGCTTTTAAACCGACTTTCAGCGCGCTGATGTCAGCTAGGTCAGTTTCTAGGGCAGGAATTTCGCCTTCATAAGCAACTGTCAGCATCACTACGACATTTCTAGTTACCGGCAAAGACAAGGGGGCATTTTTATCGTAAACAGATGTGCTGTATTGAGGCTCGCTGAGATAGCGCTCGGCTGAATCAGTGAAAAGTTCATCCACATAATCGCCGGCTTCGCCTTCATTCCAAAAAACATCGCCTTCATTGGCTGCTGCTTGCCAGTAGCTGTCGTACTGCAACAGGTGATTGCAAATTTCTACAAGACCTTCTCCTAAAACTGCTAGGTCGCCATCGGCATCAATTGCTTGTCTGGCGGTGCGGTTGAGAACTCCTAACAGCGGTGCAACTTCTTCGCCTGTTAGGTGAACGAACACCCGGCAAACTGCCAGTCGAGTTTTACCTGTAAATTGATTGAATCGATCGCGCCAAGCATTCATAACCTATAGTTGTAATCTGTAGGGCTATATTTCCCACCGTAGCAGGGGATTTGAACTTTTGCCGTCTACCCTCAGATTGATATGAAGAGTATTTCTGGTGATCGCCTCCGCAGCTTACTGTCTCGCTTTGAGTCATCTAATTTTATCGCAGTTTTCAATCGGATCGAATACAGTAGGGAAACGGCACTGCCGTTTCCAGACGGGTATCTGCGATTTTTAATAATAATTGGTAAAAATTTGAGGGTTGTAGCAAGACTTTTTGAAATTGATATTAATTCGGCGTTCCTTTGCTTCGCCGGAATATGATATTGGGTGCGATCGATTCATTTGTCAATTGTTTGCAGTGCTTCGCGATCGCCATGACAGGAAATTGTAGGGGTAGATAATTTTACCTCAAAAAACCTCCAATCTTGCAAGATTGGAGGTTTTTTGAGCGAATACTTTGGTTTGAAATAACTATTTGACGATCGCGTTTTGGACTTGTTCGATCGCAATTTCAGAACTCAACTCGGCAATTGGCGAAACTGGCAAATCCAGCTCGCCGCCTGGAGCTTCTGGGTGTTCGCGAACGGCTGCAACCGCATCTGCTGACTCAGCTACAGCACCGGCAGCCGCCAAATCGAGCAACACCGGAACTTCCAGGTATTCAGAAACACCTGTATCTGCGATCGGATCGATCTGCTCTTCAAAAACTTCAAAATTATCGGTCATCGCAGCGCAAGCAGCAGAGGCGCGCTTGCCGGCACGGTAGCTCATGTAAGCCGCACCGCCACCCAAAACTCCAGCCAAACCTAGGAAACCGAGAGCTCCTGTTTTGTAGGATTTCCACGGATTCATTCCATCCGAACCGCCGGAACCCAGGATCGTTGGCCCCGAACCTGATTTAGTCGCCCCAGATTTGCTGTAGGAACAGGGGTAAGCAGATGCGGCGTCACCGATAGCGATGCTGCTTGCGATCGCGACGACGGAAGCAATGCCAGCTAACACTTGAAACTTCTTCATAAAAAAAAATTCGGTAAGTGGGAAACGAGCAACTGGGAAACGAGCGCGGCTTTAGCCTGCTCGTGGGAAACAGCTCGGCGGTTTCAACCGCCTTGAATCTTTCCATTACACGGGGATTGCTTAATTCGGTGTAATGAATGTGATGTACTTTCACCCTTGACAATTACCATGTCAAATTTGGCAACCCCGCGAGCGCATAATGTTTGCTCCTTGCGGAGCCTCCCTTTCGGGGTGATGTTAGCTTCGACAATGTTAACGGCCGGTACTATATCTAGGACACTGACTTAACCCAATAAATCTGTTTAATCCTAAATTTCTAGAGCAAGGAACTAGCTTCGCATCCCTTGGTAGGTCTTTAAACTCTTACCGTTAACGTAGTGCAAGGCACTTAGTCTGGTCAACTGTGGTTTAAGTCTTAGGCTAGAAGCCCAGTGTGTCTTTAGACCTGGGTCGTTGACGGTGTTCTGGAGATTGTAAAGGACAATTAAAAAATTAATGGTAACAGCTCTTTACAAATGTATCAACTCTGCGCGCCGCCAAAATCGCGGATCGATCGCAAATGTCAACTATAGCCTGACGCAATTCAAATTTAAAATTGCCAGCTTAAAAATCTGCAATGGTTGCTCTGTAAGCGTTTTGAGTAAAAGAACCGAAGAAGTTAAAGTATTGTGAACCAATATGCACGATCGCGCCCAAATTAGAACATCTGAGGTGAGACAGTAGAAAATTTAGTTACAGACTGGCAAACACTTGGTGACAAACTACTTTTAAGGCTACTTTTGAAAAGGCTTAGTTATTGGAAAAACTCTTATTTTTATGACAGACAGCGGGAATCAAGGCATTGAGCGAGCCCCTCGCCGATTGTTGGTGACGGGCGGGGCTGGATTTATCGGCTCGAATTTTGTGCATCACTGGTGCAGCAGCTATCCGGGCGATCGAGTAGTCGTACTCGACGCTTTAACCTACGCCGGAAACAGACAAACCCTGGCAACTTTGGAAGGAGGAGAAAATTTTCGGTTTGTGCAAGGGGATATTTGCGATCGAACCCTAGTCGATACCTTGCTCAAAGAAGAAAACATCACCACAGTTGCCCACTTTGCCGCAGAATCCCACGTTGACAGGTCAATTATCGGGCCCGCCGCCTTTGTTCAAACAAACGTTGTCGGAACCTTCACGTTTTTAGAAGCCTTCCGCAAGCATTTTGAAGCAATTGATGAGCCCTCTCTCAAAGCAGAAATGCGCTTTCTCCACGTTTCTACCGACGAAGTTTACGGCAGTCTCGGCCCCGATGACCCAGCCTTCACAGAAACAACTGCCTACTCGCCCAACAGTCCCTACTCAGCTTCCAAAGCTGGCAGCGACCACCTCGCCCGCGCCTATTTCCACACCTACGGCGTGCCGACAATTATCACCAACTGTTCCAACAATTACGGCCCCTATCACTTCCCAGAAAAGCTCATTCCATTAATGTGCATCAATATGCTATTGGGCAAACCGCTGCCAGTTTACGGCGACGGTCAAAACGTGCGAGATTGGCTCTACGTGCTCGACCACTGCCGCGCTTTAGATGTCGTTATCCACCGCGGCCAGCCTGGGGAAACCTACAATGTTGGCGGCAACAACGAGGTAAAAAATCTCGATTTAGTAAAAATGCTGTGCCAGCTAATGGACGAATTAGCTGAGGATTTACCCGCGCGTCCTTGCGAACAATTGATCTCATTTGTCAAAGACAGAGCCGGGCACGATCGGCGTTATGCTATTGATGCCAGCAAAATTAAAACAGAGTTAGGTTGGACTCCCTCAGTAACAGTTGAAGAAGGTTTGCGGCAGACTGTGGAATGGTACTTAGCCCATCGCGAGTGGTGGGAACCCCTGCTTTCGGAGGAATATCAAACTTACTACCGGAAAGTCTACTCTAATTAATCTACTCCTGGACGCACTGGCCGCGAGAAACGGGAACGGGTAAAAACCCGGTTTTCAAGCTCAAGAGTGCGTCCAGAAAGGTTTTTGTCTTGCCTTCAAGCTTTACATTTAAACTACGGGCGCAGAAACTGGGTTTGACGGAGGAAAATCTTTCGTGGAGTGCGATCGGTCAGAGTAAAAAAACCCGCTTTGTTTGGTATGAGCGCCTAACTTCAGATTTAATTAGGTGGAAGTAATTATCACAAAAATTCACTTTTGTCAATTTTTGTGAAGATTTACTTAACAATCATCCCAAAGGCATAAATTCAAGTGTTTGTGGCGGATAATTTGTATAGAGTTACCAGATTGAGAAAGCATTTTAGAAGCTTTTAGTAAAAACAAAAAGCAGCAATGACCGAAATAAACTCGCTCAAGCACATCCAAGAACCTAAATACTGGCTGTTAGGCATCGCCTCCGGTTTGATAGTCTTACACCTAACTCTGACTTCCAGAACCAACGACACTGACCTGTTCGGTACAATGTTACTGTTTTGGGGAGTCGTAGCATTTCTCATTTGGGAAAGGCACGAATCCTTAACTTTTGAAAGCGGAATTTTCGCCAGCTTCTTTGGGTCATCGTTAATTGCTTTAATATTGCTCAAAAGTTCGTCGATATCGGGATACGACTTTTTTATCAGAGCAACCCCTTTTTTGTCGGGAGTCAGTCTCGCATTGCTGGCTTCCGGCACAAAAGGACTGAAACAATATTGGCAGGAACTTCTAATTCTTGGCTATACAGCGATTCCTCCCGGGTTGATCGGAGTATTCGTTGATGTCGCCAAATTAACAGCTAAATTTTCAGCTTTCATCCTGCACTATCTAGGCTTTGAAGTTGTGCGGAAAGGCGTTTTCCTAATCCTGGAAAAGGGCAGCGTCGAAGTCTATCACGGCTGTTCGGGGGTGAATGCGATGCTACAATTGTTAGGAATGGCTCTGGTTTTCTTGCTGATGTTTCCTACAACACTTGGTCAGAAAATTGTACTGCCACTCGTGGCAATAATTATTGCATTTGTAGTGAATGCAGCGCGAGTTGCTCTCATGGCAGTGCTGGTATCGCTATCTCAACCCCAAGCATTTAAATACTGGCACGAAGGAAATGGTTCGGTAATCTTTTCGATGATTGCTGTATCTATTTTCGGGTTATTCTGCTGGTTTGCTATTTTGAAAGATCAACCCCAAAATAAGGAAGAACAGAATTGCTAATGGCTATTACCTCTTGGAAACCAGTTAGGCTTTCCCTGTTGGCTATTACTTTGGGAGGGGTTTTGTTGGTTGCCGGGAAATTGGTTTTCTATCCATCTGCCGGCAACACTCTGGCAACCCCGTTTGAGTTTCCAGAGTCGGTGCCTCTAGGCGATTGGAAAATGCAAAAGAGCGCGCCGCTGAAACTTAGCGACAATTCAGAATTCAAAGCTGCCAGGAAATATGAATATCAAAAAAATAGCATGGCTCTAGAAATAGAGATGCGCTATGCGGTAAACACCATTGGGGATGTGGAAGGTATGATGAAAGGACATACTGTTCTCAAGTCGTCTCCTGGTAAACTAGCATTAGTAAACACTCAAGGCGCGGGTTTTCACGGAATTTTGCAACAGCAAAATCGACTGTATTTGAGTTCGTGTATCAATCCTAGCGGCGGTGCTACAGTCACTTCCCAACAGTTTAGATATAATCGAAATACTCGCGATTGGAACCCGAACCGCATTCTGTTTTGGTTGTTGGGTCGGGGAAATATTCAAGACCGGCGCTGTTTGTGGACTCAGATGTCTGTGCCTTTGGATAAAACAACTCCAGAAGATGCAAAAAAAATTCTAGAGAATGCTTGGGTTTCTTGGTATGGGTGGTGGCAGCCGCGATTTCCCGAGCCTTGAGTCGAGTCAGTCGATTTTAGATTTTAGATTTACTCCACAGGTGAATTTGGAAGCTTGAACAAGAGTCTAAAATTTTTGACTCTCCACGAGAGGAGTACGTGGCACGGTATCCGTTTTTGGGCGGAGTCAAGAGAGATTTTTCTTAACAACAATTCTGATTATTTTATGAATGACGTACAAAACGAACAAGGTTTTTCTATCTACAGGCTGCGTTGGATTGGCTACGGTCTATTAATTCTGTCTGTATTAGATACGATTGCAGTTCTTATACCAGCAAATTTTGGCAATCGCGTCTGGGAATTGCAGACAATTGGGGCTGTAGTGGAACGGGTGCCAGTTCCTTTACTGGCAATGGCGCTGATATTTTTTGGAGAAGGGTACGACCGCAGAGGTTTGGAAGACCTTTTTTTGAAGGTTTTGTCTTGGGTTTGTCTGCTGCTAGGTCTGGTTTTTCTGTTGATGCTGCCTTTGGGAATTTTTGGTACTATCTACGTCAACAACCAAAACAACCAGCAAATTACTACTCAAGCAAACCAACAATTAGCTCAGTTGCAGCAGGTGGAAGAACGGCTGAATAAGGGTACTCCTGAAGATTTAAGGAATTTGGCGGGGGAACTTACCCGTTTGGGGGTACAAGCGGATGCGCAAAACCCACAGCAATTGAAGGAGCAAATTCTTTCGAGAATTACTCCGGCTAAGGAACGGTTACAGACGCAAAGCGCTGCGGTTCAGTCAGGCCAGCGCTTGGGGTTATTTAAAAATGCTGTTAAGTGGCTGCTGGGCGCGCTGATTTCTAGTGTTTTGTTTTTTACTTTGTGGCGCGGTACTGATTGGGCCAGATAATAGTTTTGAGATTTGAGTTGCGATTTGTGAGCTAGTAAGGTGCGCCTAGCGCACCCGGAGAGCGTTGTTGAGGACTAAGATGCGCCCTGTGTACGCAGCCGGCTTCTTGGTGGTGAAGAAGACTCTCAAACCCTGCAAATTTTGTTGGGGGGAGCGCTCGCTCTTTTTCTTTTCAAAAGATATCGGTAATAAATCTTGTTTATTGCCGATAGCCAACACCTAGAATGAGGCAAATCCGTCGTTAGCGCAGCCCTCGAAGACTATCGCACCTTGACAGAGCTGCTGGCATTGTGCAATCCACAATCTAAAATCCACAATCTAAAATCTAAAATCTAAAATCTAAAATTGATTGATGGTATTTTCTAGTTTGTCGGCAATGCCTTCAACCCAGTTTTCATCTTGTTTGGTGTAGCTGCGGGGCGCGTTAGCACCTAAGATTAAAACGCCTTGAGTGCCGATAGGTTGACAGATAACTCCTTGAGTATTTTCTGGCAAATAGTCAAATTCAATTCGCCCGGGATAAATATTGAGATTTACTAAATAAACTGGTTTGTTTTTGTCGAACACTCGCTGCAAAATCGGCCCTGGTTTGACTTCGGGATTGATGCCTAAAATGCCGCGCCGCAATAAAACTTTTCCTTGATACAAAACTACGATCGACCTTGTGGCGGTATTTGTCAACAGCAAACGCGACGCCCAGGCTAATTCTATTTTCACCGCCTCCGGCAAATCCGGCGCAAATTCAAAACCTTCTTCGCCGATAAGTTTTACGGAATCCGGCGATCGCGCTTGCACCTGCTGCCACAGCAAACCTGTTAAAATCAGCAGAGCGCTGATAATTACTCCTAAAGCGTCCGATCGAGCTTGAGAATCTGTGATTTGCTCTGTCAGCAAGCGGTTGACCATTAGCAGCGTACCTGCTAACCCTCCTGCAACTAAGGGCAATTGCCGCAAAACTCTATTGGGATCAGATTTTGTCATTAGTCATCAGTCAGTAATCATTAGTCATTAGTCATTGGTAATTGGTAGTTGGTAATTTAACTAATGCCAACTGCCAACTGCCAACTGCCAACTGACTTTATCCTACTTCTCCAATTTCGACAATTCGCTGGAACAGATAGCCGGTGCCGCGGGCGGTGAGAATTAATTCGGGATTGCTGGGGTCGTCTTCCAACTTTGCCCTAAGCCGCGAGATGTGAACGTCCACTACGCGCGTGTCTACGTGGCGTTCTGGCGTGTATCCCCACACTTCCTGCAAAATTTCCGATCGCGAAAAAGGCTCTCCAGAACGGCTGACAAGCAGTTCTAACAAGCTGAATTCCATGCCCGTGAGCCGAATTCGTTCGTCGCCTTTGTAAACTTGGCGCTTGTTGGTGTCAATCCTAATATTGGTGACGTGGATGACTCCGGAACTGGGAATGCCCGATGCTCCGTTTTTGTCAACCCTCCGCAGTACCGAACGGATGCGGGCTTCAAGTTCTTTGGGAGAGAAAGGTTTGACGACGTAATCGTCGGCGCCCAATTCTAAACCGGTGATGCGATCGGCTACGTCTCCCAAAGCGGTTAGCATGATGATGGGCACGTCTGACTCTTTGCGCAACTCCTGACAGACGCCGTAACCGTCGAGCTTCGGCATCATCACGTCCAAAACCACTAAGTCGGGTTCGGTGTTGCGAAATGTTTCGAGAGCTTCTTCGCCGTCAGCAGCGGTGACGACATCGTAGCCAATCATGGAAAGGCGAGTCTCCAGAATGCGGCGGATACTGGCTTCGTCATCGACTACCAGAATTTTTTCTTTATGGTTTTCCAAGTTACCGAGCACTCCTTAAGTTACATTTCAGATAATGTTAATTTTTTGTACCCTATCATAGAAGACACAAATTGAATCATGTGTGGGGAGCGGTCTGAAAGCTTGATAATTGCTTTAACTCAGACTTTTCTAAATGTTAGGGTGACTATTTATCATAGTAAACAATGCCTAAGCCTCGAATACAATATATTTGTCGGGAATGCGGGTATGATTCACCACAATATTTTGGCAGGTGTCCTAGCTGTCAGAAGTGGGATTCTTTTGACGAGCAGTTAGAACAACCTACTGCTGGTGTGTCGCGGGCTGGTTTAACAGGGGTGACAACTAAGACAGCGGGCGGTTCGCCCCCTGATAAGTCGAAGGGTCAACCAAGGGTATCTTTCAGATTATCGCAGATTGCTGACCAAACTCAGTCTCGCTGGCCTTCCGGCTACGGGGAGCTCGATCGAGTTTTGGGAGGCGGGATTGTTCCCGGATCGCTGGTGTTGATTGGGGGGGAACCGGGAATCGGGAAATCGACCCTGCTGTTGCAGGTGGCGAATATGTTGTCCCGCAAGGATCGGATACTGTATGTCAGTGCGGAGGAGTCCGGCCAGCAGGTGAAGTTGCGATCGCAGCGTTTGGGCGTGGCTAATCCGGTTGAATTGTCAAGCAACGGCGGGCATAAATCTGGCAGCAACGGGGAAGCTAAAAAGGATTCTGAGGACAATTCAGCGGAGAATTTCTATTTGCTTCCAGAGACGGATTTAGAAGTTGTTTTGCGGGAGTTGGAAGCGCTGAAACCGAATGTGGCGGTGATTGACAGCATCCAAACTATTTATTTTGCTAGTTTAACATCGGCTCCGGGTTCGGTGGCTCAGGTGCGGGAATGTACTTCGGCTTTGATGCAGGTTGCGAAAAGGGAAAATATTACTTTATTTATTGTCGGTCACGTTACTAAAGATGGAGCTTTGGCGGGGCCGAGGGTTTTGGAACATTTGGTAGATACTGTACTTTATTTTGAGGGCGATCGCTTTGCTTCTCATCGGCTTTTGCGATCGATGAAAAACCGTTTCGGCGCTACTCACGAAATCGGCGTTTTTGAAATGGTAGCAAACGGTTTGCGAGAAGTAGATAACCCGTCGGAGTTATTTTTAGGCAATAAAGATGAATTTTCGCCCGGTACTTCGACGACTGTTACTTGCGAAGGAACTCGACCGATTTTAGTAGAAATTCAGGCGTTAGTCAGCCCTGCGAGTTTTGGTTCGCCGCGCCGCACTACTACAGGTGTGGACAATGCTAGATTGCAGCAAATTTTAGCTGTTTTGGAGAAAAGGGTGGGGATTCCTTTATCTAAATTAGATGTGATTTTGGCGACGGTGGGCGGGTTGAAAGTGGATGAACCTGCGGCGGATTTGGCAGTTGCGATCGCCGTTGTGGCCAGTTTTCGCGATCGGGTAATCGATGCGCGCACTGTTTTGCTCGGAGAAGTGGGTTTGGGGGGACAGGTGCGGCCCGTTTCCCAATTAGAATTGCGGCTGAGGGAAGCGGCGAAATTGGGTTTCAAAAGGGCGATTATTCCTAAGAATCAACCGGTGCCGGAGTTGGGGATGGAGATTATTCCGGTGGCGAAGGTAATCGATGCAATTATTGCGGCGATTCCGGCTACTCCCGCTCAGTTGCAGTCGGTTGATTTGGAGGAAGAGGATTTGTTTAATTGAGTTAAAATGGTGAGGTTATAAATTGATAGTAAGGAGGCACGAATTATGTATCAAGTAGACATTATTGAGGCCAAAGAAAAGCTTCTGGAATTAATCGAAGCGGCGAAAAGAGGCGAAGAAGTGGCGATTACTCAAGATAACCAGCCTGTTGTAAAATTGGTAGGAATACCGCCAGCTAATAAGAAGCGCTGGCCATCCAAAGCTGGGAGTGCTAAAGGAATGGTTTGGATGTCCGATGATTTTGACGAACCGCTAGAAGAGTTTAAGGAGTATATGGAATGAGGTTGTTGTTGGACACTCATACTTTCATTTGGTATGTCACGGACAACCCTAGACTTAGCGCCCATGTCAAACTGCTAATTGAGGATGAAAATAACGAGAAGCTAGTCAGTATAGCTAGCATCTGGGAAATGGCGATTAAACACAGCATAGGCAGGCTAAACTTTAGTCTGCCTTTTATGGAGTTTGTCGGAGAGCAACTCACTGTTAGCAATATCGGACTACTTGAGATTAATCTCCAGCACATTGAGGTTGTGGCTTCACTGCCTTTGCATCACCGTGACCCATTTGACAGGCTGATAATTGCACAATCTATGGCAGAACAGATACCGATTTTGAGCGTTGATGCTATTTTTGATGCTTATGCGATCGCGCGGGTGTGGTGAATTAAGTTAGTTTAAAAATAAAGAGGCGAAGATCAAACAATTTAAAATCATCATTGAAAAACATTCCGAGGGTTATGTAGCCTATCCCCTTGGTATCAAAGGTGCCGTAGTTGGTGAAGGTGACACCTATGAAGAAGCCTTAGGTGATGTCAAGTCAGCTATTCGCTGCTACATCGAAGTATTTGGCAAAGAAACAATGGAAAACTCATCACCTGCGATCGAGACTTTTTTAGTAGAAGCAGAGGTGGCTATTGAATGTCAAAGTTTCCTGTCGATGCTTCTAAAAGACAAGTCATCAGAACATTTCTGTTGTTGGGTTTTCTTTCGGATTATTAGAGAAGGCGAACATATTGTCATGGTGTGAGAGAATCAGGATGACACCGATACTCCGTTAGTAATGCCTAACCACGATCAAATAAAATCAGGGACACTGAGAGCAATTTGTACTCACGCGGGAATTTCTAGAGAGGAATTTTTAAGGGCTTATGCGCAAATTTGAGTGGAGATGCTATATATCATAACACTTGAAGTATGTCAAATTATCGATTTCCAGAAGTTTTCAATTTTTCAATTCGCCTTTTAGCTGAAACATGAACAAATCAAAAAGACGCAAAAATCAGTGGTTAAATGAACTAAACGACATCATTAGAGGTGCATCGGGCGGCTTTTTATTCGGCATTCCGCTGCTTTATACGATGGAGGTTTGGTGGATCGGTTCGCATACGAACCCAGCGGAAATGTCGATCGCGATCGCAACTACTTGTATCGCCGTTTTCTTGCTGACTCGCACTGAAGGTTTTCGCAAAACTAAAGGCATCCGCTGGCTAGAAGCTGCAATCGATAGCGTAGAAGCAATCGCTATCGGCATTGTTTGTGCGGCTTTTATCCTGTTTTTGCTCAGGGAAATTACGCCGGAGACTCCGCTGCAAGAAACTTTGGGTAAAATCATCTTTGAAGGGCTGCCGTTTGCCTTGGGAGTGGCCCTGGCAAGGGGTTTCTTGAGCGGCGATCGCTATCAAAGTTCAGACAGCGAAAAGGAACCTACCATTAATCCAACTTTAGCAGATATCGGCGCTACTTTAATCGGCGCGACTATCATTGCTTTCAGTATCGCCCCAACTGACGAAATTCCCATGCTAGCGGCAGCGATTTCGCCGCCTTGGCAATTAGCAATTATCGCCGCTTCGCTGCTCATTTCTTACGGTATTGTATTTGTAGCAGGCTTTACTTATCAAGCCAAAAGACAGCACCAGCAAGGGATTTTTCAGCGTCCCCTCAGCGAAACTGTCATGGCGTATTTAGTGTCGCTGGTGGCTTCTGCATTTATGATGTTTTTCTTCCACAAACTCAGTTTTGACGACCCGTGGTCGATTTGGTTGAGCTATACGTTAGTATTGGGATTGCCGGCGACTATTGGCGGCGCGGCGGGGAGGTTGGCGGTATGAGTGAAAGTAATAATGAACAGCAAAAAAAAAGAACTCCTGCTGAATGGGTGACATTTGCGATCGCCTGCTCGATCCTTTTTACCCTCACCGGACTCGTACTCTACAACTGGCTGACTAAAAAGCATGAACCTCCGATTATTTCTGTCACTCAGAACACGCCCCTTCGCGAAAATCAAGGGCAATTTTACGTACCGTTTACAGTGACCAACACGGGCGGCGAAACAGCCGAATCAGTGCAAATTATTGCCGAACTGCGCGTCAACGGCGAAGTCTTGGAATCCGGCGACCAGCAAATTGATTTTTTGTCAAGCGGCGAAACTCAAGAAGGAGCTTTTATTTTCAGCCGCGACCCCAGTCAAGGTGAGTTGATTGTGCGATCGAGCAGTTATAAACTACCTTAGTAGTGCTAAATAAGTAATAATACATCGTAGTGATGTACAAAATAGCACATGGCACTGATGTGATTTTCTAGCGATTAGGAAAAAGACAAGGTTTTTCCGCAGGGTAAGCTCATCTAATTTGGTATAAATTGTACTTGACAAAAAACCGCCAATAGACTTTCTATCTGTGAACAGA